>JAVBUL010000272.1:0-4458 GCA_031555415.1 Lachnospiraceae bacterium
ATAATTATAATATTGCTAAAGGAGATTAATTTATATGAAGATTTTAGTTCTTAATTGTGGTAGTTCATCACTTAAGTATCAGTTATTTGATATGACTAATGAAGAGGTTTTAGCAAAAGGTATTTGCGAAAGAATTGGTACAGATGGAGCTATTCTTAAGCATAAGCCAGAAGGAAAAGAGAATTTTACAAAGGAAAGCCCAATGCCAGATCATCAGGAAGCTGTAAGACTCGTGTTAGAAGCACTTGTAGATGCTGAACACGGTGTAATAAGCAGTGTAGATGAAATTGGAGCTGTTGGTCATAGAGTTGTTCATGGCGGTCAAAAGTATAGTGAAGCTATCATTGTAGATGAAGATGTAAAGAGTAATATTAAAGCATGTTTCGAGTTAAGCCCACTTCATAATCCGGCTAACTTGATTGGAATTGAAGCTTGTGAGAAAGCACTTCATGGCAGACCACAGGTAGCAGTATTTGATACAGCTTTCCATCAGACAATGCCAGAAAAGGCTTATATGTATGCACTTCCATATGAGTATTTTGAAAAATATAATGTTAGAAAGTATGGTTTCCATGGCACAAGTCATGCATTCGTTTCAAATAGAGCAGCTGAATTTGCAGGATTAGATATTAACAATTCAAAGATTGTTGTATGTCATCTTGGAAATGGTTCATCTATTTCAGCAGTAGTAAACGGAAAATGTGTTGATACAAGTATGGGACTTACTCCACTTGAAGGTCTTGCAATGGGTACAAGAAGCGGTGATGTAGATCCTGCGATTGTTCAATTTATTGCAAATAAAGAAGGAAAAACAATTAATGAAGTACTTGATATCTTAAATAAGAAGTCAGGTATGTTAGGACTTAGTGGTGAATCAAGCGACTTTAGAGATCTTTGGGATTTAGCTGATGCAGGACATGAGAGAGCAACAATGGCACTTGATGTATTCTGCTACAGAGTTGCTAAGTATATTGGAAGTTATATTACAGCTATGAATGGTGTTGATGCTATTGCATTTACAGCAGGTGTAGGTGAGAATGACCATGATGTTAGAAGAATTTCAATGAGCTACCTTGGATACTTAGGAGTTGAAATTGATTTAGAGTCAAATAATATCAGAGGACCAGAAAGATATATTTCAACACCAAATTCAAAGATTAAGGTAATGGTTATACCTACTGATGAAGAATTAAAAATTGCTAGAGAAGCACTTGAATTAGTTAAATAGTGTCAATTTAAGTGAATTCAATCATTATATAGTGAAAAAAATAGTTGACAAACCTAGATATGGTATGTATAATTGTCAAGGTGTGATTAGAAAAGAGGTATATTTATATGCTAATTGACTTATCCGAGCTATTATCCTTAGAGGGTAAGGTTAAAAACATTGAGATTCCTATAGAGATGGATGTTTATAAAACACATGCAGGAGAATACGAGATTGTATCGAAAAAACCTATTGGTTGTACGTTTACAAGTCTTGGAGAGAAGAAAATTCTTATTGATTCTGATATTGAAGTTGAGATAAATATGCCATGTGATAGATGTCTTGGTGATGTTAAAAACAAAATTATAATCAATACTTCGAAAGAAGTAGACTTAGGCGAGACGGATTTCGAAAGAAGAGAAGCGTTAGATGAACTAGACTACGTTAGTGGAACGGTTTTTGATGCTGAGAAGTTCGCTTACGGTGAGATTTTAGTGAATTTACCTATGAAAGTTCTTTGTAGTGAAAATTGCAAGGGAATTTGTAATAGATGTGGCACGAATCTCAACCATAAAAGTTGTGGTTGTGACACCACAGAATTAGACCCAAGAATGGCAAAAGCATTAGAGGTCTTCAACAGATTTAAGGAGGTGTAAACCGTGTCTATTTGTCCAAAGAATAAAAGTTCAAAAGGAAGAAGAGATAAGAGAAGAGCTAACTGGAAAATGTCAGCTGTTAATCTTGTTAAATGCAGCAAGTGTGGAACATTAATGATGCCACATAGAGTATGCAAGGCTTGTGGAAGTTATAATAAAAAAGAAATTATTGCTCAAGACTAATTAAAAAACATTCGCTTTTGGCGAAGCTTAAAAGACTGTGTCTGTCGAAATTCGATGGCACAGTCTTTTTTTTGTTTTCGCCGAATCTTTTTTAGTTGAAGTTTAAATCATCTACATGGTTTATTTTATGTTCAATAATATTCAGACTACAATTTAAGCATTCTATCTGTTTGATAATGTATTCTCTATGCTCTTTAAGGAGTTTTAACTTATCATCATTTGTATCTTTTCCGGCAAGGCACATATCCATAAAACGAGCGATATCCTTTAGTGCCATACCGCTATCTTTTAGACAACAAATAAGCTCAAGGCGGCAGATGTCTTCATGGGTATAGATTCGTACTTTTTTTTCATTTCGTTTAAGTGTAGGCATTAAACCGATTTTATCGTAATATCTTAATGTATATGCAGATAAACCTGTTTTACATACAATGTCTTTAATAGTAAATTCTTTCACAATAATTTCTCCAATCTTTTTTAAAAAATCGCTTGACTTAGAGTACACTCTAATACTTATAATGATTATATCACTCGAAAGGAGATTGTACAATATGAAATATCGTAAATTAGGAAAATGGGGTTTAAAGGTTAGTGAAATTGCACTTGGAAGTTGGATGACTTCTTTAGGAGGTTCAAATGATGTAGATGTAGCAAGAAAAAGTATTGAACTTGCATATGATAAAGGTGTAAATTTTTTTGATTGTGCTGATGCATATAGTGGCGGCGCAGCAGAGAAGTTCTTAGGTGATGTGTTAAAACAATATCCAAGACATTCTTATGTGGTATCCAGTAAGGTTTTCTTCCCAGTAGGACCGGGTGCAAATGATTGGGGATTATCAAGAAAGCATATTTTTCATCAGATTGATAAATCGTTAATGAATATGCAAGTAGATTATCTTGATATGTATTTCTGTCATAGATTTGATCCTGAAACACCAATGGAAGAAACATTACAAACATTAAGTGATTTAGTAGCAAGCGGAAAAATATTATATTATGGTGTTAGTGAATGGAGCCCGGTTCAAATTACAAAGGCTTTAGGCATTATAAAAGAGATGGGACTTAGACCTATGTCAGTTATTCAACCTCAATATAATATGATGGATAGATATATAGAAGATGAAATTATGGGAATTTGTGAGGATAATGGAATTGGAATTGTACCATTTTCACCATTATCACAAGGTTTACTTACAGGAAAGTATAGAAAGGGTCAGCCTATTCCAGAAGGTTCTCGTGCTACACATCAAGCAGATAAGCAGATTAATAACTTGCTTACAGAAGAAAACCTTGATAAAGTAGAAAAATTAGTAGAAATAGCTGATGAACTTAATACAAATTTATCTGTATTGGCACTTGCTTGGACACTTAGAAAACCTATAGTTAGTAGTTTGATTACAGGTGCTTCAAAGCCTAGTCAAGTGGAAAATAACATAATGGCAAGTGATTTAGTACTTAGTGAAGATGTTATTAAACGTATAGATGCGATATTGAATTATAAGCCTTTCTTTAGAAGAATTGGCTAAGATAAAAGAAATATGTGGTTGGTGTAGTAGAGATACTGCACCAATTGTATTTTAAGGCATTTAAATTTGCTTGGTTTATTTATTCAAGAAGTATGTTATACTAAAATTATATTAGATAAGGGGGATAAACCATGCTAAAACATGTAGGAACTGAACAACTAGAAACAAATCGCCTTATTCTTAGACGGCATGAAATGACAGATGCAGATGATATGTACGAAAATTGGGTGACAGACCCAGAAGTATGTCGATTTTGGCAATGGAGTCCACATAAGAGTATAGAAGAAACAAAGACATTCTTGGCAGATTGTATTAAGGATTATATTAAATTAGATTATTATCATTGGATAATAGAATTGAAAAACACATCCGAGGCGATTGGTTACATTTATCTTGCGGACATTGATGATACGAATAATAGTATGTCGGTTCATTTTTCGTTGAGCCAAAAACATTGGAAGCAAGGAATAATGACTGAGGCTTGTAAAAGTGTATTGTGGTTTGCCTTTAGTGTTTTAGGGGCTAAAAAGGTGTATTCTTTTCATCATATTGAAAATCCAGCCAGTGGAAAAGTAATGCAAAAATCAGGTATGAGATACATAAAAACAGAATATAAGCTAAGACCTGAATGTGAACGAATAAGCGGAGAATATTGTTTTTATGAGATTATAAAGCAGGATTGGGAGATGGCTAATGGATAAACTTTTTTATAAATATCTTTGAGGTGGATTCTTGATATAAGATGATATAGGATAAAGAAGTAACGATAGAGAAAGTGCACAGATGGGAGTAAAGTTGAATAAAAGGCATGTTCAACTATTGATTGTGCGCATGCAATGTGCAGATGGGTGTAAAAATGAGATTTATAAAAGATTATATGCGGGAT
>JAVBUL010000078.1:0-7937 GCA_031555415.1 Lachnospiraceae bacterium
TTCAGCCTTTGGTCGCATGCTGTTCACTTCTCTAAAGCCTGCTACAAGCTTGTCTGAATCAAATCCCTTTAAATATGCTATCTCTTTTTCCAATGCGTTTTCAAAATATGAATCCACTACTTTTACTTCATCAAGAGTAAAATCTTTTATATTTTTTAAATTCATTTCAATCCTCCTAAATATTCGTATAAAACTGATTATGCCCATATTTTATCAAAAAACATGGGCATAGTAAATATCAATATAACAGTTTATGTGTGAAAAGGTTTGTTTCTAAAATTATATACCAAAATGCACATCACCATAAGTGCGAGAACCATATAAATTAAATAATCTGTTTCATCACCTAACTTCGGTGGTTCTATAGTTTCACCATCATCTAATGGAATCTCATGAATAAATAAAAGTTCAAATCCATCTTTTGAATAAGTAAACAAATATGCGTTTTTGTTAATACTAATATCATATTTCATATTACTCAAATAATATAATGGTATCTCTATTTCTATGATTTCATATTCACCATAAGGCAAATCATAAAACTCAAAGTTACCTTTATCATCTGTTACATAATACATATTATTATATAAGTTTTCTACTGTATATTCCGTTGTTCCTACTGGAAAAACTCCTATTACAGCATTTTTTATCGGCTCGTTAAGATTTGTTATTACTTTTCCCTTTACATTGCCTCGTTTTACATACTTCATCAAGCTTAAACTATTATCTGTAATAATATTTCCATCTTCATCTTTTAGAACCAATATGCCATTCTCATATTCGGCTACAATATGTGTATAAATATTTTCAATAAACGGATTATTTACGTCCTCATTTTCAGGATCTCCCTCTATACTTATTACATACACACCTGGCTCTACGATACCTTCAGTAGAAATGGTTATCTCTTTTTTGCTTATATTCTGCTCCGTACCAATAATTTCAACGATATCTTCATTCATTATATTGACAAAATCATTTAAAATACTTGTTTCGATACTGCCGTCAATATTTATTGTTAAAATGTTTAAATCAGGAACATATTGCTCCGGTACATAGTCTCCAATTTGTCTTACATAGTAAGTTCCATATGCAACATCCTTAAAGATATACTCTCCATCAGCATTTGTAGTTGTGGTTGATATCAAATCTGTACATTCAATATCTGCATATAAGCCAATCGAAATATCTTTCATTCGAATTTCAAAAGTATCTTCTTGCTTTGCTTTTCCTACCGAGCCACCTGCTATATTTGCTGTTTTAACCTTGTTTACTCTTGCTATGGCTGATACATACTTATCACCATAATTAACACCTTTTTCATCTATAGAAATGTATATATCTTCTGGTAAAATATACTTTTGTGTTTTTCCATCAACACTATTTTCTGTAAGTCTATAATATCCATATGGTACATTTGTAAATGAAATTCTACCATTAGAATCAGTTGAAAGTGTTACCTTTCCAGATGTTCCATAAGTAATTCCTGAATCAGAACCATCCTGTGTATTTACATCACTAATCCTAATAAGCGAAAAGCTAAAGTCTTCTTTATCTTTATAATCCGCCGCATCATCATCAGAAACTATAACATTTCCGGCTAAATCAATGGTTTTATTTATATTTACTGACATCCTAATCATTTCGTTTGTATAATGGTCAGCATCATCATTTGAAACCATGGTAGTATCAGATACCTTTATTTCGAATGTTCTCTTTGAAATAATCGTTACGTCCGATTTATATCCTTCTTGAGCTTCTACCTCTTCAACAATATAGTTTCCTACAAGTAACTCAAATCCACTTCCGGTATTAATAAGATAATTATTTCCCAACGCATTTTTAACTGAAAGCTTAACTTGTGTTGTTGATGACAGTCCAAATTTTGATAACCCTGTTGAAGTTCTTGTCGCCATAGGTACAACATCTGACAACTCATATTTTTGCGTACTTGCATTATACACTAAACTTGCAACTGCTTTTCCTAATGAACCTTTAGCTCCACTAGATGCGGAAACATCATTTGATACAGTATAAATTATAAATTGTACCTTTGAAAGCTTTTTAGTTAAATCATTTTTATCTACCTTATCAATCATTACTTTACCGTATTTTGCTGTATTTATAAATGTAGCTTCGATTTCATTTGCAGTATTATAAACAATTCCATTTGCCGTTACATCTACCTTAACAATATGAGTATCAAATACTAAGCTTTCAGGTACTTGCTCTATTTGCTTGCAATAATATGTTCCATATCCAACCTTTTCAAATAAAAATTCGCCCTTACTATTTGTTAATACAGTGGCAAGTGGTGTTCCTGTACATGATGAATTATCAAATAATCCTATTTTCACACCGTTTAAATCAATATGTCCTGCTGAACTCGATGTATCTTTTGCCACGCTTGTTCCTACTATCTTTGAAATCTTTAGATTATTATTTACATCAATAGAAGTTACTGAACTATCTCCATCACCTATAAAGATTCCATCCTTTGTAACCATAACCGTAATATCATTGCTTAATGTAAATGGCTCTTTTCCTGCTACAGAATTTTCTGAAAGTGTATATTTTCCATATGGTACATCTGTAAAGTTTATTACTCCATTTACATCTGTGATTAATGTTTTTGGTTCATAGGTAATTCCTGATTCGCTTCCATCTGCTGTATTTACATCACTGATTCTTGTAAGTGTAAAGCTAAAATCTGATTTATCACTATAAGCCGTTTGATTTGCTGACGAAAGGATTGTACCTGCTCCTAAAACCACTTTTTTGTTAATGGTAATTGTTCGATTTATCTTTGTATTAGTGTAAAAAGTTTTTTCACTATTATTTGTAATCTCTAAAGTTATATCTGGTGAATCTATTACAAATGTTCTACCGGCTAAAGATGTTGTGTCATCCATATAACCTTCTTGTGGTTGAACTTCTTTTAAAATATAAGTTCCTGTAAGTAAAGTATAGTTGCTTGCTGCATATGACAAATAACTTATTCCAGATTGATTTTTAACGTCAATTAAACTTTGTGTAGCTGAACTCAATCCATATTTACTTACTCCATTACTATTTTTAATAGCCGATGGAACAATATTCGATAATTCATACTGTCCTGATGTACTGTCATATAAGAAACTTGCAACTGCTTTTCCTTCAGTTCCCATATTTCCACTTGAAGCATCTAAATCATTTACTGTGGTATATACGATAAACTGTGCTTTTGTAAGTTTCAATCCTGTATTAGAAGCATCTACCTTTTTAAGTATTGCATTTCCACTTTGAATCTCATTAATAAATACCGGTGAATCTTCAGTAGATTCTCCTTCATCATAGCTTACACTTGTAGGGTCACTTCCACTTGCATATTCCTTTTCAGTTTCATCATAATTTGTAATATAAACAGTCTGTTGGTCCTTCGTAATACTAAATGGATAAATTTTAGTATCTATGTTAAATCCATTTCCTGCTGAAGCCTCCTGAATGTAATATGAACCAATGGTTAATTTAACACCTGAATAACCACCATTTGTACTTACAAAATGTCCATTAGAATCTGTTGTTAGTGAAATTAATGGTGTTAAACCAGTTGTGCCATTAATATCATTATTATCTACATCCTCTTTTTTATAAATATTAAATACTGCCCCTGCAACCGGAACATTATTTGCAATCAAATGTCCCGAAGCATTATGGTTAGCAATCACTTTATTTATCTGCACATATCCAAATTTTATTTCATTGACCAATGAAATAGTATATGCTGTTTCACTTGCTTGCTTTGTAACTTTAGTAAATACTTTTTCGCTAAGGTCAGTTTCATCTAAATCGTCGGCAGCATCCTCTAACTTTGATACCACAACAGCGTTATTTTCAATACCAACTTCAAAATATACTGTATTAGGATTACCTCTTAGGTTATTCGGACGTGTAACTTCAACTAGCTTATATACTCCATATGGAATATTTCCTAATGATACTGTTCCATCTGAACCTATTGTATATGTAGTATTGCCTACTTCTGGATAAGCAACAAAATCATTATCACTTAACCCACTTACATCAAGTGTTGTTGCACTTCCTAAACGATATAACTCAAATCCTACTCCCGGTAATGCTTGTCCATTTTGGTCCGTTTTTGAAATTTTTATCTCTGCTTTGGCATAATCATTTTTTATTTCTGCACTATGAATATACTCAAATGAATTTTTTATTCCATTTGTTTCTTTTAAAGCTGCTAATAATTGTGCCTTTGTGACTGTAAAATTTGCAGTTTTCAAAAAACCTGTCTTAGCTGATTTTTCTACTATCTCATAATTATATCCATAATCCAAACCTTCAAACTTTACTAAACCATTACTAGCTGATGTAGCTTCTTTAATAAGTGTCTTTGTCGTTCCATTGACACTATATATTTCAAATACAACACCTGATAAATTTGTGTATGTACTTGGTGCACCCAGTGTACTTGGTATATCCTGTCCCTTCTTTGTAAAAGAGATACTTCCCTTTACTGGAGTATTTGTTAATGTATACTTTCCACTAGTTGCTGTTAATGTATTACTGCCTTCCTTAAGTGTTATCGAAGCTGTTTGTGAAGAACCTGATGCTGTAACTTCAACTGTATATTCTTTTTTTACAGATGATGAACTTTCCCTTGTATCATAACCGTCTGGATATGTTTCTTCTGTTAATGTATATGTTCCAACAGGTACATCCGCAAAACTTACTGCTCCGTTTGAATCTGAGGTTTGAGGTGTAAATGTTTTTGTTACACCTTCTATATTTGTTCCTTCTAATGAGTACACAGCTCCTGCTAGCTTTGCACTTGTATTTTTATCAGTTTTAACTATATTTAATGAAGTTGTTTTTAAAACATTTCTTACAACATATTCACCCGGATAATCACTGTCAGAATTGTTTGTATTAATGTTTCCTGTTCCAACTATTACCAATGTACATGTGCCATCAGTTTTAACAGTAAGTTCCAACTTTCCTGTAAGTGTTTTATAATTATCCTTATTTGAAATTTGTTCAATATTATATTTACCTGGGTCAAGATTACTAAAAGTAACCTTTCCATCGTCATCAGCACTTACTGTTTGACTGCCTAACACTGATTCACCATATATACTTGTTAATTTGTATTCAGTTCCTGAAAGAACTGTACTACTGTTAGTATTTTCAATTAAGTTATAAAATGTAAATCCTTCTAAACTCGGTCTATTTGTAACACTTACCTTTTTAAAGTAGGCTGTTGACTTAGCCGAAATAATAACATTAGTATTTTCATTTGCTAAATTTCTAATTTGATCTAATTTACCAGAAGCCGTAGTTTCACTCACATAGTACATATAATATACTGCACCTGTGTCTGCATAACCATCCGGTACACCACTTTCTACTATTTTATATAATTGATCTTGCTTTAAATTTACAAATAAAATTCTTCCTTTTTTATCTGTAAATTTTGTACTTTGCACTTCCTCACTTCCGACCTTGACTTTTCCATCTTCATCTAAGTCTACTGTCAATATTTCAAACTCTGCACCTTCTAATTTTAACTTATTTAAATTACTATTATTTATATTTTCACTTATTTTATCAATCATTAAAACCGGTACATTTGCAATACTTTGATAAGAATCCAGATTAAATGCACTATCAAGTCCACCAGATACTTCCTCTGTTGATACGACCTTGTCAGAATTATTATATAATTCTATTTTATTCCAAATATCAATAGGATTACAATCATCAACAATAATTGTTTTATACTTGATAATATAAACATTATTAGCGGTACTTGTAGGCAATTCTATATCAAATGTATTCTCTGTTTTACTTGATTTTTTATTAGTCATAGAGAATAAACCTGTTACATCACTTCTAGAAATTTCTTCTCCTTTTTCATCAAGCGTAAGTAAGAATACTTCTAAAGAATCTGATATGATTTCCATCTTTGCTGAGAATGTATCCATTAACTTCATTTCGCCAATATTGGCTTGTATCTGATTAAGTTTTACAGTCCATGTAATAGTTCCATCTCCATTATAATGAGATGATTTTGATAGATTTTCTGACTCAATCGTTACATTAGCTTCTGCTTTTGCCTCATTTATGGCATATAACTTGCTTGAATTAATATAATCCTGACACTTTACTTCTCCATTAAGCTCTACCTTATTTGTCATTTCTACAAGGCTAATCATATCCGTATTATTAGTTTTAAGAATTTCATTATCACAAAATTCATCATCTACAACGGTTGTGTAAACAAGCTTTACCATATCCGACATTTCCAATGAAGTTTCTGAACTATTAAGTAATTCAAATTCCACTGTTTTTTTAGAGTACGTATTTGCATAGACATATCCCGTTGTTCTAGACAAATCATCTGTTTCTGTGATTTTGATTTTCCAACCGTTTGAAAGAGTTGCAATATCTCCTGATGTAGTAAATGTTTTCGAATCACCATTAATATAAACTGCTTCTAACTTTTTAAAACTTGTACCCTCCGGAAGTGTATCTGTTATTATCGGTCCAACTAATGTAAGTTTATTTGGATTAATTGTTGTGCTCCACTTTAACAATCTACTTTTAAAATCGAAATTATATGTTTGGGCACCATTTTTAAAAGGCTCAACAGCTTTCGAAATCAAAACATTTTCAATTCCATTTGTCGCTGTAACAGTTTTTTGAACTGAATTGATATCTGCTATTGCTTCATTTTCTAACTCTGTATCATACTCATAAATACCATCTACATCAGTTTTTAAACTTTGTGTTGCAATTGTATCTCCAATAACCTTTGATACTACTGTAACCTTATAATGCTCAGTAATATCACCAAGAGTAATAACTACAGTTTTTTTATCTTCTGAAACCGTATAATAAGGAGCAGTATCTCCTACTCCGGTATACTCATGGATTAAATTTCCTGTTGTCAAGTCACCATTTTCATCATATTTTTGAACTCTAATATGATTTTCAGATGCATAATCACTTGCCATCATCTGGTCTTTTCCATCTAAATCTTCTGTTATAACCAAACCATTAACTTCTCTATTATATTTGTTTACATCAAAAAACCATTCTTGCAATTGATTCGCTGCATCATAGTTACCTGCTGATTTGCTAATTGAATTTATATACATAGGAGCGTTTTTATTTATACTAAATGAAAGACTTGATTCATTTACGCTCGGACCTTTTCCACTACCGTAATACATATACATCCAACGTAAATCAACCTCATTGCCTATACTTTGCTCATCATCATTATCTAAATTTTCCTCATAAATATCATCTGATATTCTTGTCTGATATGTAAATTGTAAATTAGTTTTTTCACTCTTTGAATTACTAAGCTGACTAGTGATATCAATGAGTAAAAGTGCTTCATCATCAGATATTTTTACATATCCACATTTACTTGTTCCAAGTGCAGCTTCTATCTGACTAGCTGTAGCACCTAAATAATTAAAGGTAACACTATCCATTTTAAGAATATCTGACTCAGTATATTTAGTTGTTGTACCTTTACTTAAATTCTTTACTGTTACTCCACTTGATAAAACATAGTTATGTTCCGATGGTGATAATTTATCAATAAGGTAAACCTTAGAATTTCCTGTTGTAAAAAAGAATACTTCTGCATCAACAGTCCAGTCAAATAAACTACCATCTATTTGACTTTGAGTACCGTTCTTTGACATCATTCTAATTATTTTTTCTGTTTCAACTTCTGCTCTACACTTTTCAATATTATTTTCTAATACATATGCTCTATTTGTAAATGTTGTCTCATTATTTATATGAGTAAGACACTCAGGAGCAATTAACATATAAATATCCATAGATGCACTTTTGATTTTATTTGTAGGTGTTGTTTGTGAATCCAAGGTCTTAAATTTAACAATGATTTTTTGTGTGCT
>JAVBUL010000037.1:0-3697 GCA_031555415.1 Lachnospiraceae bacterium
GGGTAATAAGTACAATAGTATTTCCTTGTTTCCACAACTTCTGAATTATTTCCATTATTTCTTTACCTGATTTTGAGTCTAAGTTTCCTGTAGGCTCATCGGCAAGAATAATAGAAGGTTCTGATGCTAATACACGAGCAATGGCAACTCTTTGCTGCTGCCCTCCCGAAAGCTGAGAAGGCTTATGATGCATACGATCACTAAGACCAACCTGTTCCAATGTTTTTAAAACTCTTTCTCTACGTTCAGATGGTGAAAGTTTGTGATAAAGAAGAGGCATTTCAATATTTTCATATGCAGTCAAATCAGGTAGTAAATTAAACTGCTGAAAAATAAAGCCGATTTTAATACCTCTTATTTCACTAAGCTCATCCTCTGTACAATCATCAATATATTCTCCATCAAGAATATAATCACCACTATCAGCAACATCGAGGCATCCAATAATATTCATTAAAGTAGATTTTCCGCTTCCTGATGGACCGAGAATGGACACAAATTCACGAGGCTTTATATGCAGATTTACATCTTTTAAAACAGGGACTTCATTTTCGCCCAATATATATGATTTATTTATATGTTTTAATCTTATCATTTTAATTTACCTCTTTTCTAGTTACCAAATGGGAAGCCACCGCCTGAACCATCAGAACCTCTTTGAGGCATATTGCTAGGGTCAAAATTTTCCATATCAAAATTTCCGCCACCAAAACCACTGAAATCGCCCATTCCAAAATTATTTGAATCCTCACTTTCAGAGCCTGTTAATGTAGAGGTAATTTTAGTTATAATTATTAATGAACCTTCAGATAGTTTATCACTTTCAACCATGATATAACTGCCATCAGACATACCAGTTTTTACAGTTACCTTTGTTAGTTTTGAAACATCAATTTCATTTTCTTGATATTCTAAACCTACTTCTGCATCAGAAGGAGCAAGATAGAGATAGCTATCATCACCTGAAGTTTTTACAGCAGTTACAGGTACAAGCAGACCATCACCGCTGCTTTCAATTATAATTTCGGCAGAAGCACTCATGCCCGGATATACACCTTCTACATATTCAATAGTTGCAACGATTGAATAAGAAGTAACACTTCCGCTGGTACTTCCGTTATAAGAAATAGAAGTAACTGAACCAGTATATCTTCCGTCTACAGCATCAATAGTAACAGAAACCTCTTGACCTAGTTCAACAGATGAAATATTAAGTTCATCAACTGTCATGTTAATGTTAAACCCATCTGTTCCCATTAGTATAGCAATTTCTTCATTCATATTAAGTTCATCTTCTTCGGCAACAGGCTGTTCAATTATAATTCCATCAAACGGAGCTGTGATTTCTACATCTCCATCTAAATCACTTGTAATAACGGCAATAACATCACCTTCAGCAACAGAATCACCAACAGCATAATTAAGTGTTACCACCTCGGCAGGGTATTCAGTAGTAATTGTCTTACTTTTTATTGGGCTTAAAGATCCACTGCCGCTAATGGTAGTACTGACATCGCCATATGTTACCTCTTCTACGTTATATGTTGTTACAGTTGTTCCGGCGATGGTGTCATCGTCTGTAAATTTAAAAATAATAAATGTAGCAGCTATTGCTATAATTAGTATAAGTGCTGTGACATTAATTATTTTTTTCCTAATATTCTTCTTTCTTTTTTGAGAATTCTTTTGATTACTCATGTTTGATTTTCCTTTCTTTTTATAAATACTTGCTTTATCATTTCGTATACGATAAAGTATTTATATTATAATTTGGTATCCTAAAGCCACACTAAAGATAAACAATTTTTTTCTTTAGTGTACCTTTAGGATGATGTAATATAATAAAAATAAAAAGGAAAAATATTATTATGCGTTTACTAATTGCAGAAGATGATACTAAATTATTAAAATCACTTATTTATATATTTGAAAAAAATAAATATATTGTTGAAGGTGTATCGAATGGCGAAGATGCAATTCATTATGCCTTAACAGGAGAATTTGACGGACTAATTTTAGATATTATGATGCCATATGCTGATGGGATTTCTGTATTAAAAGAACTAAGGCGGAAAGGGATAATGACTCCGACATTATTTTTGACGGCAAAAACAGAAGTATATCAAAGAGTTGAGGGCTTGGATGCAGGAGCAGATGATTATCTGCCGAAGCCATTTTCAACCGAAGAGCTTTTAGCGAGAGTACGAGCAATGCTTCGCAGAAAAGAAAACTATGTGCCTGATTTGCTTACAGCATGCAGCCTAGAGTTAAACCGTTCGACTTTTGAGTTGAAATATAAAAACAGTATATGTTCATTAAGCGGCAAAGAATTTCAATTGATGGAAATGATGATGCAAAGACCGGGATTTATAATTACTACCGAAGAATTTATGTCACATATATGGGGATGGGATAGTAATGTAGATATAAGTGTTGTTTGGGTTCATTTGTCAAATATAAGAAAGAAGCTGCAGACTCTGAAAGCACCGGTAGAGATTAGATTTATACGTGGTACAGGCTATATATTGGAGGAAAAATTTTAATGATTTACAAATTGAGAAGAAAATTTATAAAAATTGCGTCAATTTCAATTTTACTTGTTTTTTTGTTTACTTTTGTTGCTATATACTTTATTGGGTATATAAAGACAGTAAATATGATTGATATATTAGCAGATATTGTATCAGAAAATGACGGAAAATTCCCTGATTTTGAAAATTTTGAGATGGGTAATATTGAAGGACGAAGAAGTATGCCGAATTTCATTAATCGTGAAACTCCATTTACAACGCGTTTTTTTACGGTTCATTTTGACGAGAATAAAGAGGTATTAAATATAAATACTATGTCAATTTCAAATGTGTCTCACGAGGAAGCAAAGGAATATGCCTTATCTGTGTATGATTCAGGAAAAGAACGTGGATGGTACTTAGATTATCGTTATAAGGTATATGATACTGAAAATGGTAGTGCAGTGATTTTTGTAGACGGAAGTCTTTTTAAGTCAACATCAGATACTTCACTTGTAACAGTAACAAGTGTTTTTTTTGCTTGCAGTTTTGCAGTATTAGTGCTTATTATTTTCTTTTCTAAAAGAGCAGTAAAGCCAATTGCAGAAAGTTATGAAAAGCAAAAACAATTTGTAAGTGATGCAAATCACGAATTGAAAACTCCGCTAACATTAATACTTACAAATATCGATATTGCAGAATCAGAGTTGGGTGAAAACGAATGGCTGGATGATATGAGAGTTGAAGGGAATCGCATGAGTACATTGATTAATGAACTTGGAATATTGGCAAAAATGGATGAAGAAAGTTTTGTAAGAGAAAAGTCAAAATTTTCTTTAAGTGATGCAGTGACAGATACAGTATATGCTTTTAGAAATATTGCAGATGAAAAGGAAATATCTTTTGATGTAGAAATAGATTCTTCTATAGAATATTATGGGATTGAGGAAGAGATACGAAGACTTATCTCGGTTTTAACTGATAATGCAGTGAAATATTGTGACAAAAATGTAAGTATTAGTATTAGATTAAGTGCTAATAAGCATCCTGTGTTTTCTATTTCAAATTCATGTTCAGAAATTGATACATTGGAACTTGATAAATTATTTAATCGTTTTTATAGAGCTGATAAGTCAAGGACATTTGGAGGAGGTTTTGGTATAGGGTTATCTATTGCAAAATCTATT
>JAVBUL010000281.1:0-6116 GCA_031555415.1 Lachnospiraceae bacterium
TCCCTAATATTTAATACTAATATTTAATATTAAAATTTTATCTTCAATACATTTACAGACTTACCTGCAAATTCGTAGGAAATAATCCTATTCTTTACTTCCACTGTACTAACTGTTGGCTCCAAAGCATCAGGTGCTTCAAATGTATTTTCCGCGTCCATATCATTTGACTTCATTGTAATCACTGTTGCTTCCTGTGCCATTTCGTATACAGAATCAATCACAATATCTGTTTTAAAGGACTCTTCCTTTATGTTAACAGCCTTAATAATAATCTCTCTATTTGTCTCATCTATTGATGCACAATGATAAAGTGGCTCTATTACAGTTTCCTTTTCCTCAAAGTTATGATATGTTTTTCCATTTACCGTTGCAATAATATTTCTACCCTCAACCACCAGCTTCACATCATACTTTTTATTTTCTTCAATAGTGATTGTACTGCCAAAATTCATATTGCCATACTGACCACCAATACATTTACCGAGGCTTGACATATCATTAGCCCAACCGCCTATCTCCCAAACATAGTAGCTATTATCCTGCATACCAAATAATAGTTTTAACTGCCCTTTTCCTGATGACTTTACAAATGAAAATTCAATTTCAAAATTTTCACCTATCGGAGCATTATACTTAATAATCGGTCTATCTTTATCTATTTCTTCAATGACAAAGTTACAATTATTTGTAGCAGCCTTCTTTGTTTCTGCATCAAACTCATACATTACTTCGTTTTCAAGCTCTTTACCATTTACATTTATATAATCAAACTTAATTGATTCATTTACACTTTCAAAACCAAATCTTCCTGAAATATTTTCAATTGGTTCTACTACCTGTGTTCCACCGGCTAACACAGAAGATATATGGTACTCACCCTGATTACTCATAAACATCTTTTGAATATGGTAATTTACTGTTTTAAGTGTTTTGTGATTATCATACCAAATCATATCAGGTCTCCAATTTACATAATCATTATTACATAAAAGTGGTGCATAGCAGGTAAGTCCCATTACATCAGCATTATTTTCAAATCCAATCATATAAACCGCTTCCGCTATTGCATTTTTCCATTTATTTCCCAATGTTGCATATTCACCTAAGAATACCTTTGCCCCATTTCTGTCATAGCTGTCATATCTATGATAATGCTTAATCATCCATTCAGGTGACAAATAATAATGCTCATCTACTAAATCAGCACCTGCCTTATTTGCCTCATCCCACATCAAATCAAAATCATAACCATCTGCAAAAGGGCCGCTTGAAGAAATAAGTTTAATCTCCGGATATTTTTCCTTAATAGCTTTGTGGAAATAAGGATATCTCTCTAAAAACGGCTCAAATAATTCCTCGTTTCCGATTGCAAGATATTCTAAGTTAAAAGGCTTAGGATGACCTAAATCAGAACGTATCTTACCCCATTTAGTATTTTCATCACCGTTTGCAAACTCTATTAAATCAAGAGCATCGTCAATCCATGGCTGTAATTCATCAATAGGTGCCTGAATACGGCGATGTGGATTATATGCCGCAGGAAGTACAGGCAATGGCTTTGTTTCTATATCTTCGCAGAATAAAAAGTATTCATAATAACCTAGACCTAAGGTTTGATTATATCCCCAGTTATTTCTGCGAGCAGCTCTGTCTTCTAATGGTCCTATTGTATTCTTCCAACGATACATCGAATCTCTAGCCTCAGGCTCTAATGCCCCATCATGTATCAAACATCCACCCGGAAATCTAAGAAACTTTGGTTTTAAATCTGCTATAAGAGTTGCAATATCTTTTCTTAAACCATTTTTTCTATTTTTATATGTATCTTGCGGAAACAAAGAAACAAAATCAAAATAAATTTTTCCCTTACCACTGGTACGCAGTGCTAATCTAGCTGAATTATCAGTAGTATTTGATGATAATACGCACTCATACTTCACCCATTCATTTGTCACTGTAAAATCCTTTGATGCGTAAACAGTACCATCTATTGCTTCAATAGTTACAGCAATAGCATCACTATCCTTTGAAAATGAATTTTCAGTTTTGCACCAAAATGAAAAATCATACTTTGCATCCTTTAACACCGGTATTCCTGTATTATAACCTTCATTAATTATCCCTACTACACCTGATTTAACATCTAAAACGGCATAGTGTGGATTTTTAAGACTAACCGGTTCCTTATCTTCAACATTTAATTCACCCTCTGAATCTGCTCCTAAATAAAGCTTCCATGCTGTTAAATTATCATATGACGCATTATCAATCTTATCAAATTCAAAACTACGATTACGTACTAACTCTGCATAAAGTCCCCCATCTGCAGCATGATTTATATCTTCAAAAAAAGCTCCATATAAATCCCCCATTGAAAACATCTTTTCTGTTTTAATTGTCATGTTTCCTACATTACTGTTCATATTATTTCCTCCTCGTATAATTTATTCTATATTTCTCCTAAAATTCAAAAAAGGCTATCGTCTCAACGTTTAATCGTTAATACGATAGCCCCCTTATAATACCTAACTGGATTTGTATCATTTAACTAGAGTACAAATCGTAAACTCGTTTACGATACACAAACTTGTTTACCTTGCATATTCAACTACTCTAGACTCTCTTATGACACTAACTTTGATTTGTCCAGGATATTCAAGTTCAGCTTCTATCTGCTTTGAAATATCTCTTGCTAATAATACCATTTCTGCATCATTAATCTGATCTGGAGTAACCAATATACGAATCTCTCTACCTGCTTGTATTGCAAAAGACTTTTCGACACCCTTAAATGCGTTACTGATGTCTTCTAACTGTTTTAATCTATTAGTGTATGTTTCTAATGTTTCTCTTCTTGCACCCGGTCTTGCTGCTGAAATAGCATCAGCTGCCTGAACAAGACAAGCGATAAGTGAGCTAGCCTCTACATCTCCGTGATGAGATTCTACAGCGTTTATAACTATAGCTGACTCCTTATACTTTTTACATAAGTCAACACCAATTTGAATATGAGAACCTTCCATTTCATAGTCAACAGATTTACCTATATCATGTAATAAACCTGCACGTTTAGCCATTCTTATGTCAGCTCCTATTTCTCCAGCCAACAATCCTGTTAAATGTGCAACTTCTACTGAATGCTTAAGAGCATTCTGACCATAACTTGTTCTAAACTTCATCTTACCAAGTAATCTGATAAGTTCTGGGTGAATACCATGAACACCTACATCTAATGCAGCTGCTTCACCTTCTTCACGCATCATAACTTCAACTTCTTTTTGAGCTTTTTCAACCATTTCTTCTATTCTTGCCGGATGAATTCTTCCGTCAACAATAAGTTTTTCAAGAGCGATTCTTGCAACCTCTCTTCTGATTGGATCAAAGCTTGACAAAATAACAGCTTCTGGTGTGTCATCTATAATCAAATCAACACCTGTCATAGTTTCTAATGTTCTGATATTTCTACCTTCACGACCTATGATTCTTCCTTTCATTTCATCATTTGGAAGTTGTACCACTGATATGGTTGTTTCCGATACATGGTCTGCAGCACACTTTTGAATAGCTGTAACCACATATTCCTTAGCTTTTTTCCCTGCTTCTTCCTTGGCTCTTGACTCTAGTTCCTTAACCAATTTTGCAGTTTCTAATTTCACTTCGTCTTCAACAGTTTGTAATAATAAATCTTTTGCTTGCTCGGAGGTTAATCCTGAGATTCTTTCCAGTTCCTGTGTTCTCTGCTCATTAAGCTTTTCGACTTCTGACTTAAGTTTGTTTAAGTTGTCTTCCCTGCTTGATAATGAGTTTTCTTTCTTTTCCAGCATATCCGATTTCTTATCTATAGCTTCTTCTTTAGATAATACTCTCTTCTCATAACGCTGTAATTCTGCTCTTCTTTCTTTAGTTTCCTTTTCAAGTTCATTCTTAGTCTTTAATGACTCTTCTTTAGCTTCTAAAAGGGCTTCTCTCTTCTTAGTTTCCGCGGTTTTCAATGCCTCATCTATTATTTCTCTTGCTTTTGTTTCAGCACTTCCAAATTTAGCCTCTACGACCTTTTTTCTATAAAGACCTGAAACAATCCAAGTAGCGATAGCAGTTACAATTACGCATATAACAGCAATTATAATCTTATCCACAGGAGCACCTCCTTATTTAGTTTTCATTGTACAAGATACAACATTTATATTTTAATGTTTTATTAACACAATGTCAAGTATTAAAACATAGTTTTTTATGCAAACTAACACAATATTTAGTGTTTTTGTTAATTCTTTTTTTCTAAATTTCTATTTTTCATGCAATTTATAATATCATCATACTCAAATCCCTTTCTCATAAGAAATGATAAAATCCTTCTTGTTTCCTTTTGATTTGCCATACTAAAAGGGTCAACTTCCTCAAAATTAAATCGCTTTTTTTCTAATAGTTTATATATTAATTCTTTTGCATCATATAACTCATCTTTTGCAAATTCTTCCAATTCATTATCTATAATATCTCTATGAATACCCTTAATAAATAATTTATTTTTTATTTCCTTTAAACTTCTGCTTTTGCTTCTACTAGAAATATATTCTCTTGCATATCTTTCATCATCAACATAACCATACTCCCTTAAAAACTCTAATGTTTTATTTATAACAGCAGGCGGATATGCTCCGCCTGCCAATTTATCAGATATTTCTCTTTCTGTCTTATCAGAGTCCTTTAATATATACAATGCTCTCTCTTTAGCTCTTTTATATATTATCTGTGTTAGTATCTCCCCATACTTTTCATCTGACAATTCGACCCCTTCGGCTATTTCATACCGCCTAACTTCACTTAAATATAAAGGAAATGCCAGTTCTTCATCAATATAAACTTTCACACGTTTTTTATCTATCGCTTTTATCTGTGAAACCTGCATACAACACCTCCTAGAATATCTTAGTCATTTTCTACTGCTGACTTCGTAGCCTTTTTCTTTTCATGAACTTCCTTTTTTTCTTCTTCTGACTCTATAGCAGCTGATTCAAAAATTTTCTTTCTAACTTCTTTTTCTACTTCTTCAAACACTGTAGGATTCTGCTTAAAATATGTTTTTGCATTTTCTCTACCTTGACCTATTTTTTCTTCCTTATAGGCATACCATGAACCACTCTTATTTACAATGCCCATCTCTGATGCAACATCTAAGATATCTCCTTCTCTTGAGATTCCTTCACCAAACATTATATCAAACTCTGCTTCTTTAAATGGTGGTGCTATTTTGTTCTTAACTACTTTTATACGTGTACGGCTTCCTACCACTTCGCCACTAGCCTTAAGAGTTTCAATTTTTCTTACATCCATTCTGATAGATGCGTAAAACTTAAGTGCTTTACCACCTGTAGTAGTTTCTGGACTTCCAAACATTACACCTATCTTATCTCTTAACTGGTTAATAAATATAACTACACAGTTTGATTTACTAATAACACCTGTAAGCTTTCTAAGTGCTTGAGACATAAGTCTGGCTTGTAATCCCATATGAGATTCACCCATCTCACCGTCTATTTCTGCCTTTGGAACAAGGGCTGCTACTGAATCCACTATAACTATATCGATAGCACCTGAACGAACCATAGTTTCTGCAATCTCTAATGCTTGCTCACCAAAGTCAGGCTGTGAAATATAAAGATTATCTATATCTACTCCTATATTTTTTGCATAAACAGGATCAAGTGCATGTTCTGCATCAATAAAACCTGCAATGCCACCTCTTTTTTGAACCTCAGCTACCATATGTAATGCTACTGTAGTCTTACCACTCGACTCCGGTCCATATACCTCTATGATTCTTCCTTTTGGTATACCACCAAGTCCTAATGCTATATCTAAGCTTATCGAACCTGTAGATACTGTTTCTATATTTAGATTCTTTTTAGAATCACCAAGTTTCATTATCGAACCTTTTCCATGACTTTTCTCAATCTGTGCTACCGCTGCTTCCAACGCTTTTAACTTATCGTTATTTTCCATTATGCCTCCATTCTACGCTCTATACGTATACAAATATTTACATTCCGAACTATTGTTCAGAACAAGTGTTCTTTAACATAATCATATGATATTACATTTTTTTTATATTG
>JAVBUL010000018.1:0-28674 GCA_031555415.1 Lachnospiraceae bacterium
GAACAGGGAAGAGATAATTCAAAAACTTACGGATATGTTATATGAAGATAAAAGAGTATATGCAACATGGTTAGAAGGAGCAGACGCAATAGGAAATGTGGATTTATATTCAGATATTGATATATGTATACTAATTGATAAAGAAAAAATTGATTCTTTATTTGATAAGATACAGAACCAATTTGAAATAGACAGTATCCACGAAAACAATAATAATGCAGAACGTCAACTTGTATTTCATATAGCAGGAACAGATAAATACCATGTTATTGATTTTAATGCATATTTTTATGGAGAGGCTAACACAACTTTTATAAAGGGTGACAATATAGAACCATGTAAAGTGATATTTGACAGATGTGGAGCAATACAATATAAGGACTATGACCCAGAGGAATGTGCAGGTGAGCGAGCTTACTGGGAAGGCGAAAGTAAGTATAGGCTTAGTCAGATAGATAGGGTTGAGAAATATTGCTTAAGAGGATTATACCCAGAAGCATTTATATATTATCAGAGATATGTTGTTGAACCATTAGTATTCACTTTAAGAAGTAAATATACTCCTACAAAAATGTACTACTATATGGTGCATATTTCAAATCATATTCCGGAAAATAAACTAGAGAAACTAAACAAAATTCTCAAGGTTTCAAGCACAGATGAAATTCTGGCTAATCTTGAATTTTCAGATCAATGGTATAAAACATTAGTATATTAATATATTAATAGAAATTAATAAAAGTAGTACAGAAAGTTGATTATGCCTTTAAAAAGTGCTAAACTAGTGGGTAGCAAAGGAAGGCAGGCATAAAATGAAAGAAGTAACAAATAATAAAGCACCTATAAATCAATTTGATAAAATGACTAAAACACCGGTTCCTAAGTTAATAATACAATTGGGAATTCCAACAATTATAAGTATGTTAATAACAAACGTATATAATACAGCAGACACCTATTTTGTAAATAAGATTGGCACGAGTGCAGGTGGTGCGGTAGGAATAGTATTCAGTTTGATGGCTATATTGCAGGCAGTTGGATTTATGTTTGGGCATGGTGCAGGCAGTATAATATCAAGAAAGCTAGGCGAAAAAGATAAAGAAACTGCAAGTAAGATAGCATCAACAAGCTTTTTCTTATCAGTTTTTTCAGGAATTGTAATAGGCATTTTGGGACTTTTGCTTTTAACTCCTTTTATGAAATTGCTTGGAAGTACTGATACGATACTACCATATGCAAGGCAGTATGGATTTTTCATTTTACTGGCAGCTCCATTTATGATGGCAAGTTGTGTATTAAATAATATTTTGAGATATGAAGGAAAAGCAGCATATGCGATGATAGGTTTAACAATAGGTGGTGTACTTAACATGGCAGGTGATCCTTTTTTTATGTTTGTATTAAAACTAGACGTTATTGGTGCTGGATTATCAACAGCAATATCGCAGGCTGTCAGCTTTTTAATATTATTGTATATATTTTTAAGGGGAAAAACAGAAAGTAAGATTTCGTTAAAATTATTCTCAAGAAAAGTAAGTGATACAATTGATATAGTTAAGAATGGTTTCCCTAGTCTGATACGTCAGGGAATGGGAAGTATTTCAACTATGTTATTAAATCATCAGGCAGCTTTCTATGGAGATACAGCTGTAAATGCTATGAGTATTGTCAATCGTATATCAATGCTAGTATTTTCTGTTGGCTTGGGATTGGGTCAAGGCTTTCAGCCGGTTGCAGCATTTAATTACGGAGCAAAAAAGTATTCAAGGGTTAAAAAAGGATTTTATTTTACAGTAACAGCAGGTGAAATTATGCTTGGTAGCTTTGCATTAATAACAATGTTTGCTGCAAAAGATGTAATTGTTATTTTTAATAAAGATGCGGATGTTTTGAATGTTGGAGTATTGGCACTAATTTGGCAGAGTATAGCATGTTTCTTCCAACCATTATCAGTCTGTGCAAATATGATGTTTCAAAGCGTTGGAGAAAGTAAAAAAGCAACGTTACTAGCTTCGCTTAGAAGCGGTATATGCTATATACCATTGATATTGATACTTCCAAATGTTATAGGTTTACTTGGAATACAGATTTCTCAGGCAATAGCAGATATTATTGCATTTACAATATCAGCACCATTGTCCATTAGATTTTTAAGGAGCTTACCAAATGATGAAAATAAATAGTATTGCAGTTATGTGCAGAAGAAACAGGAAAATGTGATTGGCCTGATGTTGCGGAAATATATTGGAAACAGGCAGTAGACCAACTTATTAATATGAAATGAGGGGTAAGATAGTCTATATCTTGACTCTGCCTTTGGGGAAGGGTATAAAATGTAAACAAGACATAATATTAAAGGAGAGTAAAGATGAGCCACGGACCAGTGATACAAAAGCCAATTAATGAATTAGCTAAACAATTTAGAAATTTAATACCGGCAAATATACCTGAAGGTTATACAGTAAAGTCAATGTTTGAAGATATTGCAAGCCAAGAAAATATACGAAAAGGTGTTATTGCATATAGAGATTTCTTATATTTATTTTGTGACCGCTTAATATCAGACGGAGATTTATATTTCAAACTACAGAAGAAACCAAAGAACGATACAGATTATCCATTTGTATATATTATAACAGATTTGCTGTCTGACATAGGTTACCATAGCGTACTGGCAGAAGATGGCGCTTCATTATTAGTAACAAAAATACCATCATTTACAGCCTCGATAGATGAGAATGGGAATATAAAGAAAGCTAAAAACGCTGCATCTATGTTGATGGAATGTTTACGCTTTTTAACTATTTGTGGTTTTAATTTTAATGGTGTTGATTTGGAAGCAAAAACATTTAGTATGTCAGAAGTAGAATGTATAACAGTATCTTATCCCAATAATCCAATAATGCTAACTGGCTTTAAAGTTTTGTCTATAGCAGATATAGAACTGCGAGCAAAAAGGTATTCAGCTGATTATAATCACGATGATCTTTTGCGATGTGATTATAGGTTAATAAAAGTAGAAGATACAGATGTGCTTGAGCATTTAAAAGATTTTATCTATCCGTTACCAAAAGATGTTCAAAAGTTTGTCTTAGAGTTGCATCAGCATTATATAGATATGGGAATGACTTGTGTAATGTATATATCAATATTTGACGTTCATTTTGCTTATGCATATATAAAAAATAGTAAGAAAGAATTAAACACACGAGAGATTTACCAGAAAAGAATATGGGAATTTGCATTATCTACAAGATTTGATTATTGTATAGCCGCAAGACCCAAAAAGACAGATAAGTACATGGATGTTATAGAAAAGTTTTCTTTATCTTTACAGAAAACAATAAAAAGAGGATATGGTTGTGACAGGTTAACACGTGGTGAACCATGTCAGAAAGGTTGTGGTGGGATTCGTATACCTTTAGATGAATCTATATTAGAAATTAGCAGTGAGATTAAAACGTGGTTTGATAAAGAGGTATCATTTTTAGTTAAATAAAACAATTTACTATTTGAATAAAATTTAAATACTATTTTTTCGTTGTAGATGTTATAATAATTATAATACTAATCTATTTGAGGAAGGAATATAAATATGACACTTGAAAATAAGCTAGGTATAACAGATTTGGTGGAATTGGCTAAAATAGAAGAAAAAATTAGTAAAAAAAAAGCAGCCATGTTATTTGAGAGTGGACATTTAAATGAGCTAAAAGCTGGAACATTTGAAGCTCTTGCAGAGATTCATAAATATCTTTTTGAGGATATATATGAGTTTGCCGGAAAGCTTAGGGAAGCCAATATATCAAAAGGAAATTTTAGATTTGCACCAGTTATATATTTACAAACTGCAATAGAAAATGTTGAGAAGATGCCACAGTCTACCTATGATGAAATTATTGAAAAATATGTGGAAGTAAATGTTGTACATCCGTTTAGAGAAGGAAATGGCCGCAGTACCAGGATTTGGCTCGACCTTATATTAAAAAAAGAATTAAATCAAGTAATTGATTGGAGCAAGGTTGATAAGGATGATTATCTACTAGCTATGGAGCGAAGTCCAATAAAGGATATTGAGATTAAGTATCTTTTAAAACAAGCATTAACAGATAAGATTGATGATAGAGAAATTTATATGAAGGGTATAGATCATAGTTACTATTATGAAGGATATACCATTTATAAAACAGAAGAATTATAGAGTGTTTACTTATATATCAAGAATGAATATATCCATTCTTGATATATTTTTTTTATTTAATATCCACTATACTAATGTCACAAAGGAGGAGGTATTTGTGAAGTATTTATTTGAATTTTATAAGAAAACAGATTACGAGGATTTAATTAGAATGGCACTTGCTTCGTATTCATGGAGTGTGCCAACAGTTGGACTTAGCAGGATTGAGTTTGAGATGGGACTACACCCTATGTTTACAGGAAACAGAAATGCTTGGGAGCATACAACAGGGGTATACCGTTTGGACGGAAATGTTGTAGCAGCAGTGTGGAATGAAGGGAATTATGATGGAGATGTATTCTTCTTATTCGATACAAGAGAACGTGCAGAAGACATAGAATTACTTGAGGATATGATAAAGTTTTCAAAGACATATGCATCGGGATTGAAAGAAGATAAAAGAACTAAAACAGTAAGCATTTTCGTTCCGGATTGGCATGATACTTTAAAGAATTGTGTGATTAAGCACGGTTTTAAACTTGGGGAATGGGAGGATAAAACCTTCATTCTTTCAAACATAAAAAAGATGGAAGTTTGTTTGCCTGAAGGTTATACTATAATAGATGGAAAGGATATTCCAGATTTTTATTTGTCTAATGTACACCGCATGGCATTTTCTTATGGGATTAAGCAGGATCCAAATCCAACTGAGCATGGAGCCGAAGCTTTCCATGAAGTAAGACAACAAAAGCATTGCAAAGACTATTTAACATTATGCGTGTTAGATAAAGAAAAAAGACCTGTTGGAATGACCATAATATGGTATAATCCAGCTATGTCATACTGTGAGATGGAACCATTAGCAGTTGTATGGTGGGAACGAAGGAAAGGTATTGCTACAGCATTGATCCAGGAAGCCATAAATAGAGTTTTAGAAAAATATCCTGAGTGTAAAGGAATTACAGGTGGAGATCAAGAATTCTATAAACGGATGGGATTTGAAAAGCGTGGCAGCAGCATGGAGTATAACTGGGAAGCAGAAGTTTTTATTTCTTGGGAAAAAGAATCCATTGAACATGATTATGAGAAAGAATTTATTTTGCAATTACAGCAGGAGAGATAGGTATAAGGATGGATAAATATGATTAATATTGATAAAGAATTAATTGATTGGGCAATTGATAAAATTGAAAGAGAATACAAGGATGATGTATCATTACTAATCGGTCAGGTTGGAGCTTGTAAGCTGCCGACGGATGAGCAAAACATGTCATTTGATTACTTTGTGCCGGCAACAGAGCGTGGGTATCAGCTTGCAGAGACTTTTATTATTGAAGATATGGGGTATGATTTATATCCCATGTCATTTGAACGTTTAGAAGGAATTGCTAATTTTGCAGAGCCTAGAATGATATGGGTTTTGGAAAAAAGCATAGTCATTTATGCAAAAAATGATGAAGATAGAAAACGTTTTGAGGAATTAAAGATTTTACTTCACTCAAATCTGGAAAATAAAGAGAAAACAATTCTACAGGCGTTAGAATTTATGAATGTGGCGATGGAAGTATATAATACAATGTTATTTGAAGAAAATCTTTGTAAGGTGCGTAAGGCAGCAGGAGGGGTAAGCAGTATGCTTACTTATTCACTTGCCATGATTAATGGGTCAGCTTTAGCAGATGGATATGGAAATTTAATTAAAGAGATAGATGAGATGGCGATTAAGCCTGATGAATTTACAATGTTATATAGACAAATTATTGGGACTTCGAAGGTGGATGAAATTCGTGTCCTTTGTGGAAAACTGATTCAAAGTGTGCGGACTTTGTTGAGAGAAATTAAAGCTGGTATGCAAAAGAACGAAGAAAAGGTGAATGATTATATAAATTATGAAGATTTGGCTTTTTGGTATCAAGAAGCAAGATATACTTTTCGTAAGATTACTTATTATGCACAAAAATGTGATGCACCACAATGCTATTCTTTGGGATGCTATCTTCAAATTGAATTCGATGCAATTAAGGAAGAGTTTGGATTAGAAGAAATGAATCTTATGGGATTATTTGAAGCAGATAATCTTATGAAATTTAATGCTCAGGCACAAAAACTAGAGAATTATCTTGTTGATGTAATTAAAGAACATAATGTGGTTTTAAATCAATATGAATCATTAGAAGCATTTATAGAAAAACATAAATAAGGAGGGAAGTCCGGTATGAATTATCGCAATGCCTCACATATTCTACCGGATGAATTGCTCCGGGAGATACAAAAATATACAGATGGGGAAGCAATTTATATTCCAAAGAAAGATGAAAAAAGTAAATGGGGAGAAGGTTCAGGAGCAAGAAAATATTATGAAGAAAGAAATAGAAAAATTAGGACTGACCATATTGAAGGAAAAACGATTGATGAAATAGCGGAGAAATATAATTTATCTACAGATAGTATACGAAGAATTGTGTATAGAAAAGCATAAAATAATAATAAAACTTTTATTATTATAAAACTTTTAAATAATAAAACTTTTACTATTATAAAACTTTTAAATAATAAAAGGTAAAATAGATATAGCTAAATTCCAAGGTTTATATTATAATAATGATTACAAATATTTTTTCATGCCGAAAGGAGTTTTAGTATGAGGTTAGTAACACGTTCTGATTTTGACGGATTAGCATGCGGTGCCTTGCTAAAGGAAGCGGGGATTATTGATAGTTGGACATTTGCACATCCAAAGGATTTGCAAGATGGATTAGTTGAAGTGACAGAGAATGACTGCTTAGCAAACGTTCCTTATGTTGCAGGATGTGGTTTATGGTTTGATCACCATTCCAGTGAACATGAAAGACTTGAATTAGCAGGAAAATATAAGGGTGAAAGCAGAATTACCCCTTCATGTGCACGTATTATTTATGAATACTATGGAGGAAGAGAACGCTTTCCACAATTTGACGATTTGATGGAGGCTGTTGATAAGGTGGATTCCGGACAGCTTACGATTGAAGATATTCAAAATCCAAAGGGCTGGGTTTTAGTTGGATTTCTTATGGATCCTCGTACCGGTTTGGGTAGATGGCGTAACTTTACAATCTCTAATTATCAATTAATGGAGAATCTTATTGATGCCTGCCGTTCTTTGACAACAGAGGAGATTTTAAATCTTCCGGATGTAAAAGAAAGAATTGATATTTATTTTGAACAAACAGAAAAATTCAAGGAAATGGTAACCAAATATACTAGAGTAGAAGGCAATGTTATCATTACTGATTTAAGAGGTGTAGACCCAATTTATTCTTGCAACCGTTTTATGATTTACAGTATGTATCCACAGCAGAATATATCTGCATGGATTGTTAGTGGTCGTGGCGGACAGGGATGTTCAGCAGCAGTTGGATATAGTATATTAAACCGTACAAGCGATGTAAATGTTGGAAGCCTAATGTTAAAATACAATGGTGGCGGACATAAGGCAGTTGGTACTTGTCAGTTTACAAATGAAAATATGGAGACTGAGTTACCAAAAATGCTTGCAGAGCTTTGCGAGTTGGCTAAATAGAACATAATTGATTAAAGGCAATCGCAAATGCGGTTGCTTTTTGCAAAGAGGAGAGAAAAAATGAACCAGAAAATTGCTTTGTAATTGATTTTGATTGCATTAGTGGGTGTAAATTATGTTGAAAATTATAAAAAAGAACATTAGATATATAATAATATTCCTAGTAATACTGATTTTTAGTTTTATAGTTGTTGGAACCATTGACATTATAAGATTTAAAAATGGAAATAAGCCTATTTTTATTGTTAATGAGCAACATTTAAATGATGGTGGAACTGTAGTATATTATGGAATAGGATATCAGTTGATTGAATGGAAACAAATGGATGATAGTGTCATTTCAGATATTGGTTATCTCACAGGCAGAGAATGTCATGTGCTATTCTTTAAAGACATTAATAAAGGTCCTACTGTAGAATTAAGTTTGAATAAATAGTTAAAAATCTTAAAAGTTATTTGACTAAACTAAAACCTTATGTTAAAGTAAGGTTATAAATTAAGAAAGGTTTTGCACAGATATTATATTGAAAATAATTATCAATATTCTAATCGAAATTTCACAAATAAGTTTGTGAAATGCATAGGTATTTTATGTTAATTGCGGGAATGGAGAACTCAGCTAACTAAATAGTTGTAAAGGACTAGCTAATATTATCGATGATAATCTATTGTTATGTCTTTTTTCTGACCCCAAAAGTGCAGTAACTTTTTAAAATGTTTCAGACGAGTAGTCATCACGTTAGTGTTGACTTTAAACCAGCATATAAATGTTGGCAATAAGACCACGAAAACATGCCCTTTGGCGGTGTATTCGTGGTTTTTTTTGAAGAATAAAAATTTTTATAAATAAAGGTAAAGGATAAAAAATAATGGATAACAAAATAATTGATACATTCAACAAAATAGAATTTAACATAATTTTAGAAAAATTAATAGATATGGCATATACAGAAAAAGCAAAAGAAGAGTTAAAAAACCTCAAACCATATTTATCTGAAACAGAGGTTATAGCAAGGTTAAGAGACACTACAGAGGCTAAGCTCATGATAGAAAAAGTAGGGAATCCACCTGTTACAGCTCTACAAGGAATAAATGAACTAGTAGAAATAGCATCTAAGGGAGGATGTCTTACTCCTGAACAATTAGAAAGTGTGGCAACGACCTTAACAGCAGTGAGACGACTAAAAGATTACCTTAATAGGTGTAAGCAATATGAAATTAGCTTAGCATACTATGAAGAAAATTTAGATTCATTGGATGAAATTTATGAGGAACTAAATTTAAAGATAAGAAACAAAAAGGTAGATGATTATGCTACAAAGCTTCTTAAGTCACTGCGAGAAAAGATTGAAAGAACAGACTCAAAGATGCGTGAAAAGGCAGACAGTGTTATGAGGGCAAATAAAGAATGTATGTCTGATAACTACAGCACTATGAGAAATGGTCGTATTTGTGTTCCTGTAAAAAAAGAATACAAATTTAGAATAAGCGGTTCCGTGATAGACAAATCATCTACCGGAAACACTTTATTCATTGAACCTACATCTGTAGCAAAATACTTTGAAGAGCTTCAAGAACTAAAGATAGACGAAGAAAATGAAGAAAGAAGAATTCTATATACTCTAACGGGTTTATTGTCAGATAAGTCAGATATAATATTTATGAACAATAGCACAATTGAAAAGTTAGACTTCATATTTGCAAAGGCAAAGCTAAGTGTAGAATATGATGGAATATCCCCACGGATAAATACAGGCAGATATATAAAAATTGTAGAGGGAAGACATCCATTAATGGATAAAAAAATAAATGTTCCTCTTGATTTTGAAATAGGAAATGGAATAAACGGTGTTGTTATCACAGGTCCGAATACAGGAGGAAAAACTGTTGCTATAAAAACCGTAGCGCTTAATTGTATGATGGCACAATGTGGATTGCATGTAGCATGTAAAGAAGCTGATATTTGCCTAAATAATCAAATTTTATGTGATATAGGAGACGGTCAGAATATATCTGAAAACCTATCAACTTTTTCTGCACATATAACGAATGTATTAGACATCTTAAAAAAAGCCGATAAAGACACCTTGGTCATAATGGATGAATTAGGTTCAGGAACAGATCCGACAGAAGGAATGGGAATAGCAATAGCAATACTTGAAGAACTTAAAAAAAGCGGAGCATTATATTTAGTTACAACACATTATCCAGAAGTAAAAACATATGCGAAAAATGAGGATGGTGTTATAAACGCAAGAATGACATTTGATAAAGAAAGCTTAAAGCCACTTTATCAAATGGTAATTGGCGAAGCTGGAGAAAGCTGTGCATTTTATATCGCTAAGAAACTTGGAATGCCGGGTTCAATGCTTAAGAGGGCAGAGAAAGCCGCATATGGTAAAGATGCTGTGAGTACATTTGATGAAAATGAAGAACTTGTGCATGAAAGAGCGGCAAAACTTCAAAAAAAGAAAGTAACAAAACAAAATAATAACCTTGTAAATAAGTTTAATAGAGGTGACAGTGTTATGATTTTACCTGACAAAAAGCTTGGAATAGTATGCGAGCCTGTAAATGAAAAAGGCGTTGTCAGAGTCCAACTACAGGATAAAAAGATTTATATTAATAATAAAAGGGTAAAGCTTCAAGTGGCAGCAGGGGAGCTTTACCCAGAGGATTATGATTTTTCTATTATTTTCAATTCAGTAGAAGAGAGAAAAGCAAGACATACAATGGAGCGAAAACATGTTGAAGGCTTGGAAATTGATATTAAAGAGTAAGTATTTTTATAAAAATTCCTCTTTCAAACTGCGTCCAAACAAATAATCAAGCTCACTTAAAGCATCTTTTTGGTGGTATAAAATATTATAGACAGTCTTGCAAATAGGCAGATCAATACCATGATTTTTTCCTAAATTGATAAATGCTTTTACAGTATAGTAACCTTCTGCTAATTTATCATAAGGCTTGTTTAAAATAAAGTTTTCACCAAATTGTCTATTATGGCTATGTTCGGAAAACAGAGTGGCCTCATAATCACCAAGATGGCATAAGCCATATGCAGTGAGTTCATTGCCACCCATTGCCTTTACTAATTTTGCAATTTCTCTTGGAGCCCTTGACATAAGGGCTCCTTTTAAAGTAGAGCGATTCAATGCATCAAGCATACCAGCGGCTATACCTATAATATTCTTTGCAGCAGCTCCAATCTCGTTTCCGACAATATCCATCCCATAATAAAATCGAATTAACTTACTGGAAAAAATATTTACCAATTCGTTTTTTACTAATTCGTCGGAACTATCAATCACCATGCAATTTGGAATGCCGTTATAAAACTCCTCCACATGACCAGGTCCCAGCCATACAGCAGTGCAGTTAGATAAGTCTAAGTTATCATCTACAATTTGAGATAACCTTCTGCCGCTGGATATTTCAATTCCTTTCATACAAAGTACAATTATTTTATTTTTAAGATTATATTCTTGCAAGCTATCCATTAAATTTTGTAAATGCTGTGCTCCAATAGATATTATTATTATGTTAGAATTTACAACATTATCTAGTTTAGTGGTAAGGCATATACTTTCAGGTAACTCAAGATATCCATTTTTGCGATTCTTTTTCAACTCAGTCATATTTAAGGATGAATCTCTACCATATAAGGTTACATTGTGACCAATTTTATCTAAGTACCAACTTATAAAAGAGCCCCAGCGTCCACATCCAATCACACATATATTCTTTTTGTTATTACAATCAATCGCTGTAATCTGTTCCTTCTTATGTTTTATAGCAGATAAATTTGCATCTATAATTTCATTAATGGTTATTCCATACAGTTTTGACAACTCCATAAAGGTTTCAATATCGGGCAATGATTGACCAGTTTCCCACCTAGAAATGGCTTGTCTGGATACAGAGAGTTTTGCAGCTAAATCTTCTTGCGTAAGTTTATAATATTTTCTAAGTTCTGTTAAAAAAACACCTATAGCTAAGTTATTCAAGATAATCACCTCAATTCTTCGTATAATAAAAATAGTATATCAAGTTTTTTAAAATCACACAAGAAATATACATTTGCATAAAGTACATAAATGCAATTAAAGTACTGCATTTATGTACTTTATGCAAATTAAAAAAGGTGAAAGTCCTCAATAATTCAATAGACTTTACACCTTTATTTAGTTAATAGGAAAATCCTTAAAATTGTTCCAGCAAGAATGGTTTTATCATTCTTGCAAAGTTCAGCTTTGCTGAATCTTTTTTTATACTATAGTTATGCAATCAAATTATTAATTGCAGGTAAGTTGTACAATGTAAATGGGTCAATATCAATACATTTTGTTGTATCTCTATTCCCTTGTATATCCCATGCTAATGTATCATTTAATACTGTACAAGTATCTTTAAAAATCTGATAGTTTTGCAATGGTTGAAATACTTCACCTTGTAAGCAATTACTTACATCATATTCAACGATTTTACCATCATCAAAAAATACTTGTACACAGTAATTACTCATTGGAATTACTTGCACTACTTTTGGAAAATAATCTTGCATAAAATCACCACCTTTATATTAATGGGTTAATTCGGTTCAATGGTTTTTGGTCTTTAGTTAGCTCCCAATTTTGCATTAATTCATCTTGATGAATTGTACACCATGCAAGAATTAAACGCAATTGTTTGTTTGGGAGTGAGCCTTTTATTACTTGTATATTTATAATGTCAACTAATGCTTTATTCCCATTATATTCTGCATGGAAGTGTGGTGGCATGTGGTCATTATAATACATTGTTATGCGTATACCATAAAACAAAGATATTTCAGGCATATTTTATCACCATCCTTTTTAGTCTTTTTATAATTATAACATATAAAGTAGTGATTATACAAGATATTGTGCAAAGTCTATTATTATGTTGACAATAATAATAGCAAAAATCAAAAAAATTGTTCATTATATAATAGTGCAATTGATAATTGCATTTTCCAAAATAATAATGTATTCTATATATAATTGAAATAACATCAAATAACAAAGGTTGAACTTAAATGAAAATTATTAAAAAAGAGCCTGTTCTAATGGTGGGTATTTTTCTTGCTATGATATCCATGATTTTTGTACCACCATCAAAAGAATACGCTTCTTACATAGATTTTAAAACGCTAGGATGTCTTTTTTGTCTGATGGCATCACTGAAAGGATTTGAAAGAGAGGGGATTTTAAGGTTAATATCATCAGGAATAATGTCATATTTAAAAAATACAAGAACGATTACATTTTTTCTTATTTTTATATGCTATTTTATAGCAATGATAATGACAAATGATGTAGCGTTAATAGCAATAGTTCCGATTACATTATCAATTATATCATCTTGTAATATGCAGAAATGGAGTATACAGATTATTGTACTTCAAACGATTGCGGCAAATATCGGTTCATCATTAACGCCAATTGGAAACCCTCAAAATCTGTTTCTATTTACACACTATAAGATGGAACTGCTAGACTTTTTTGTAACAATGATTCCCATAGTTTTAGTTGGAGGAATTTTGTTAGCAATCGGATGTCTAACCATCCCTTCAAGGAAAGTAAAAAAAATAGAGCTTGCACAAAACAGCACAATAAATAAGCATCAAGTTATTATCTATTCAATTTTATTTCTATTAGCAGTAAGTGCTGTATTCGAAGTTATTCCATATTGGATAATATTATTAGTTGTAATATTAGCTATACTAATTACGGACAAGCAGACACTTGCTAAGGTGGATTATAGTCTTCTTCTAACCTTTGTTGTGATATTTATTTTTGTAGGTAATATTGGGAAAATTGAGCCTATATATAAATTTCTCTCAGAGGTAACTAAAGAAAATACAATGCTATCGGGAATACTAACAAGTCAAGTCACAAGTAATGTACCTGCAGCAATCCTTCTATCAGGATTTACGGATAGTGCCAAAGACTTACTTTTAGGAGTAAATATAGGTGGAATGGGAACTCTTATTGCTTCAATGGCAAGTGTAATTTCTTATAAACTATATTTAAGTGAGAATAAAGGACAAACTTTGAAATATTTAAAGTCATTTACTTTATGGAATATTTTGTTTTTAGTGGTACTAACAGCAGTAGGTTTAATGTTATAGATAAAATGAAAGTGAGATAAAAATGTATGAAAATTATTCATTGTGCAGATTTGCATTTGGATTCAAAAATGGAAAGCAATTTATCAAAAGAACAAGCAATTACAAGACGGGATGAAATACTTCAAACATTTTCAAATATGATTGAATACGCAAAGGAAAATGATGTTGAAGTTATTATAATAGCAGGAGATATGTTTGATACATCACATAATACGCAAATCAGAATTAAACGCAGGGTACTTGAAATGATATATAATGCTGAAAATATAGACTTTATATATCTAAGAGGAAATCATGACAGTTTTTTTGAATATCTTGGTGATGAAGAAAAACCACAAAATCTCAAGACTTTTCAAAATAAATGGACTTCATTTACATATGGAAATATTGTGATTAGCGGATGTGAGCAAGGGAAAAATTCACAAGATATATATAGTGAAATGTCATTAAAGAGTGAGCAAGTAAATATAGTTGTTTTGCACGGACAGGAATCAAAATATGATAAAAAAGATGATGCAGAAGTTATTAATTTAACTATGCTTCAAAATAAATATATAGATTATCTTGCACTTGGTCATATTCATTCTTATAAATATGCTAAGCTTGATAATAGAGGAAACTATTGCTATTCAGGCTGCTTAGAGGGAAGGGGTTTTGATGAGTGTGGAGAAAAGGGTTTTGTATTACTTGAAGTAGTAGAAAATCAAGTTAATCACACTTTTGTTCCATATGCTAAAAGAAAGCTGCATGAAGTATTTGTTAATTTACAAGGTAATATGAGCGAGCCACAAATAAAAGATGCAATAGAAGAAAAATTACAATTAATTCCGGTAATAGATTTAGTGAAAATCATATTAGTTGGTGAGATTGATGAAGAAACAGATATTGATATTAAGCATTTACATAGTATCTTTGAGAACAGATTTTTCTTCTTAAAGATTTATAATCAAACAAATCTAATGATAAGATATGAGGATTATATAAATGATATCTCGCTAAAGGGTGAGTTTATACGATTGGTAGAAGCACAAAAGTTAAGTGATGATGAGAAAAAACAGATAATATTGACAGGCCTCAAAGCACTTGCAGGAAGGGAGATAGACATATGATAATAAAGAGTTGCTATATAGAGAATTTTGGGAAATTTAGAGAACAGAGCTTTGAATTTAAGTCGGGTTTAAACATTATCAAAGAAGACAATGGATGGGGGAAGTCAACATTAGCAATATTTATTAAAGCAATGTTTTATGGAATGATATATACAACTGCCAGAAAAGAGCTCGCTGAACGAACAAAATATATGCCATGGCAAGGTGGTAATTATGGTGGATATTTGGTATTTGAAGTAGATGGTGTCATAGGTGTAAAAGAATATAAGGTAGTTCGATATTTTGGAAAGAAAGATACAGAAGATACATTTGAGCTATATGATATGTCAACTAACAAAATTTCTACAGATTATACAAATAACTTAGGTGAAGAACTATTTGGTATTGTTGCTGAATCGTTTGAAAGAAGCATATTTATAACACTTGATGGAAAATTACCAATGATACAGGATAGTATCAATGCAAAACTAAATAACTTAATTGATAACACAGATGATATCAATAATTTTGAAAACGCATATGAAAGACTTGCAAAGCTGTCAAAAGAGATAAAGCCACAAAAGGGAAGCGGGAAAAAACTTGGAGAAGTAGAAGAAAGAATAATAGAGCTTAATAAAGAAATCAAGAAATGTGAAGAAGCAGAAATTCAGATGAATGCACTTGATGAGCGTATTAAGGAAAGCATGGCTGAAAAAGCAGACCTAGAAGCTAGGGCATACGAACTTGAAGTGAAAATGCGGGATGCGGTAAAAATTGCCAAAAAGCAGGAATATCAAAACATGCTAAATAAAAAAGAAGAAAAGACAAAAGAATTAAATGAAATTTCAGAAAAGTTTGGAGGTCAAATACCTAGTCTGGAGGATGTTGAAAAAAATATTAATAGAGCAGCAAAACTTCAAGAGTTATTTGTAAAAGCAAATTCTTATAAAGAAAATATGCTTTCCAATAATGAAATAGAAGAATATGAGTTGCTTGAAGATAAATATGCAGATTGCAATGTCGACTTAGAAAAATTGGATTCAGGTATGGATGCATATAATAGAGCTAATGATTTAAAAACAAAGATTGAAAGCGAAAGCTCAAGAATTGAATATGTAAAGCAGATGAAAAGTATTAGTGAGGCAAATAGGAAAAAAGGAGTTTCGCCAACACTTTTAAAAATAGGAGTATTATTATTTTTATTAGGAGTAGGCTTACTTTTTGTTTCAAAGCTTGTTGGAATTGCTTTAGTTGCAGTAGGTATTTTATGTGAACTACTAGGTTTTATGTTAAAAAAGGAAAATAAGAATTTACCTGATACTAGTGATGCAGATGAGCTAAAAAGAATAGAAGAGAAAATAAAGGCGATGCAAGATGAAAGAGATAAATTAGAACATGAATATATGTCACTAATTAAAGAAATTAATCCATTTGCAGATTTATCTAATATTCCAAGAGCACTTAGTGATATAAATAAAGAATTTTCAACCTATGAATTGAAAAAAAAGAATTATGAAAAGTATAAAGAAAACCTAAGGGAATGCGATAATATAAAAACTCAAACAGCTCAGTTAGAGGAAGAATTAAATATTTTTATAAAGCAGTTTGATTTTTTTAAAAAAGATTCTTATAATGAAGTTATGAGGGAAATACGTGATACACACAGAGATTATATTAATAAAAAGATAGATTGCATTCCATTAGAGAATGAAATTAAAAAGTTTGAAGTTGAAAATGATATATCAGAATTTGCAAACTTACCGGAAGAAGTTGAGTCATTGGAAAATCAACAAGAAAGATATAGACATATTGCTGAAGCTATAAAAATGACAGTTGATCGACTTGCAGGTTATCAAAAGGATTGGGATAATCTTAGTCTTGTTGTTGAAAGGCAAACGGATTATGAAAGTGAAAAGGATAGCTTACATGAGCAAAAATTGTATTTGGAAAGCAAGCATAATATATTGTTAAAAACTATGGAGCTTTTGGAAAATGCAAAAAATAATTTATCTACAAGGTATATGTCAGGAATGACATCAGGATTTAATAAATATATAAATATGATAAGTGGAACAGTAGACAAAATACAAATAGATGCAGACTTAAATACAAAGATGGAAAGTGGCGGAAAGCTATGGAAAAGTGATTACTTTAGCAGTGGCTATAAAGACCTAGTGAATATTTGTACAAGAATGGCATTGGTTGATGCAATGTATCAAGATGAAAATCCTTTTATTATTTTAGACGACCCATTTGTAAACCTTGATGATAACAAGATAAAAAATGCATTAGATTTTGTAAAAATATTATCAGATGATAGACAAGTATTTTACTTCGTATGTCATGAGTCAAGGAGTGTTGACGTACTGAAATAAAATTAATTTGTTGTATATTAAAAGATTATTGAAAGACAATTGTTAATCAATAATCTTTTTTTGTGAAAATAATTAAATAATTAGCATGTTTAATTGGGTATAAACATATAATTGAATATAAAACAAGAAAGGACGTGCACAATATGGACAATGAATTTAATGCTTTAAACGATTTTTTAAGAGGTAAGGAATTTACAGAAGCAATGAATGACAAGTTTTTTTCGGGAAAAAGTGTAGGAGATGCACCACAACCAAATCAAAATGGAGAAATGAGTATTGATGAACCTATGATAGTAAGTGAAAACGGTGGGATGGAGAAGGAGGAATTTGAGGCTTGTGCTTTTATGATGAATGTATGCAAAAATATGATACAACAAAATATTATAGAAGCAGCCCAAAAGTATAATATTCCTGCTACGGAAGCAATAAAAAGCATAGAAGCATGGGTTATGGGCTTATCAGCTTTTCCATTTCCATTATTCAATTTTGAAAGTTCACAATCGAATAAATATGAGGAAAAAGAATTTTCTATGAATGTTACCGACGCAGCTATAGATGCTGTCGTTAATATTAAGAATGTTCCGTCTCTTAAAGATTCAGTTGTAAAAGCATTAAGAGCTAATGCTGGTCAATTGGGAAAATACGCTGAGAAAAAGCAGGACTTTAAATTTTTTGGTGTAATCAATGGATATACGAAAGATAGCGGAAACATGAGAGTAATAAGCTTTACTTTAAATACACAAAATATAGAGGTAAAAACATTTTGTGGTGGAGTTCAAAAAGTAAACTTAACATCTGCATATGATTCATATTATTTTACAGTAGATAAATATATTATGATATCAATGTATAAGAGAGTAAAAGATAAAATAATTGATGAGATTGTAAAGTATTTTATGGATTTTATTCAGTTAATGTATGCGGATCTTTATAAAAACTATAAATCTAAAATGGATGAGGTTTTTAAAAATAAGAAATAGAATAATAGGAGGAAGGAGGCAATTTAATGCAAAAAGTATTTGAACTTGAAATTCCTTTTACATCAAATTATGAAAATAATTTGATTTCAACAAATCAAATAATGATAAATTTGAAGATACCATTAGAAAATGGTGAACATTACATCACTAGTGAGCTTTTAGATATAGGGCATATTAAAGGTATAAATCAAAAGTTAAAAGGCCAATTTACGTTGTGGTATGTTTATAATGAAGTAGACAAAACATTTAAACTATGTTCAAGCGATTTTAATTCTGAAAAATCCTTTAAGCTTCAAATTTTCGATGATTCAGGAAGTGAAATATACCAAACTTCAACAAATGCTTTAAATGACAATAGCACTAATGATAAATATAATGGGGTTTTTGATAAATATATTAAGGAAATGCTTTACGAAAGCACAAGAAAAGCAAATGAATTAATTATTGAAAAGTCAAAGACATTAGGCTTAACATTGTTGTTATGTACTAATTGTCCTCAAACAACAACAGAAGATGGCAAGGAATTGTACATTGCATATGATAATGATATATATGATGGTTTCTATGAAGAGGGTAAAGAATATTCCGAGAATTTAAAAAAGGTGCCATTACAATCAGTATGGGGAGGTCATGTGTTTTTTGCTCCTGCGGACAGATTTGCTAATGTAATCGGTAGTGCTGGAGATCATAGAATAGGGGGATTGGCGTGGATAACCCTTTGGGAAAATGAGTTTGGTGCAGCTCTTATATGTTCTTCAAGTGGTTATTTAGGGGCTGCTCCTTGTGCCTTGGGAGCATTTGTTGGCGGGCATGTTATTTCTGGAATGGTCGCACAGCAAGTTCCGTATGGCAGCAATAATGTCTACATAATGCCGATTTGCTATGCTCATAACAATAATAACGCCATTCACATGGCACCTATGCAATATAATACAGGGGTATGGCTGAATAATTATCACAATCCTTGACAATGTAAAACAAATAAGATAAATGCAAAAGCCTACAATACCTTTACGGTGTGTAGGCTTTTGATCATATATAGTATATTGGAGTGTTTATATATGCGTATTTTATTTACGAAATTTGATCTTGTAAAGCGTCATATCCTTCTTCACCGGTGCTGATTTTTATTACATTTTCAACGTCATAGATAAATATCTTTCCGTCGCCAATTTTTCCGGTGTAAAGAGCTTTCTTTACAGTATCTATTATAGTATCAAGTGGAACCTTACAGATAACGATTTCAATCCTTATCTTTGGAAGTAGTGTAGTTTCTACCATAGCTCCACGGTAATATTCATTTCTACCCTTCTGCATACCACATCCTAAAACGTTGGATACAGTCATGCCGGTAATACCAATCTGGTCAAGGGCTAATTTTAAATCTTCAAATCTACTTTGTTTTGTGATAATAACGATTTTCTTCATGGTTGTTTTAGAGATAGATTTGTTTTCAATAGGTATTGAAACAGATGCCGGTACAGCCATTTGTGTAGTGGTTTTATGTGAAGACAACGTTCCGGCTACCGGCATAAAGTCAGCATAGCTGCTTATCAAGCCGTGTTCTTCTATATCAAGTCCGATAATTTCCTCTTCTTCTGAAACTCTAAGACCAATACTCTTTTTGATAACCATGAATACTATTGTCATAGTAACAGCAACCCAAGCGATAACAGCCACAACACCAAGTGTCTGAGTTCCGAGGAATTTAAATCCGCCACCGTAAAATACACCGCCATCAAGTGCAAAGAAGCCAACTAATATGGTTCCTAAAGCACCACATATACCATGAACACCAACTGCACCAACAGGATCATCAATTTTTAGCTTCTTATCAATAAATTCAACACCGAATACTAATGCAAATGCGGCAATCAAACCAATGAAGAATGCGCCAACAGGTGAGACTGAATCACAGCCTGCTGTTATAGCAACAAGACCTGCCAAAGAACCGTTTAGTGTCATAGAAACATCAGGTTTTTTATACTTAATCCAAGTGATAATCATAACAACTGCAGTTGCTGTTACGGCAGAAATATTTGTTGTTACAAATATGTTAGCAGCAGAGAGAATCGCTTCATCACCTGTCATAGAAGTAGTTGAACCACCATTAAAACCAAACCAACAGAACCAAAGAATAAATACGCCTAAGGCACCGATTGTTAAGTTATGTCCAGGTATAGCCTTTGATTTACCGCTCTTAGAATACTTGCCGATACGAGGTCCTAAGATTTTTGCACCGATAAGGGCTGATACACCACCCACCATGTGAACCGCTGTAGAACCGGCAAAGTCATGGAAACCAAGCTCTGAAAGCCAACCGCCACCCCAAATCCAGTGGCCTGAAATTGGATAAATAACGGCGCTGATAATTACACTGTATATACAATATGAAGAAAACTTAGTTCTTTCAGCCATAGCACCTGAAACTATAGTTGCTGCTGTAGCACAGAAAACCGTTTGGAAAATAATAAATGCAGGTGTTGGAAATGTAGAACTATAGTCACCCTTTATAAGGAAATCAAATCCGCCAATAAGTGGACCATCTCCTGCGAACATTAAGCCAAAACCAAGTATCCAAAAAACTAAAGTACCAAGTGAAAAGTCCATTAAGTTTTTCATAATAATGTTACCTGCGTTTTTAGCTCTTGTAAAACCAGCTTCAACCATTGCGAAGCCTGCTTGCATAAAGAAAACTAGTACGGCACCTAAAAGTACCCAAATTGTATCAACTGCTGAATACATAATAAATCCTCCTTTATGATACAAAGGGCGTGCACTTTACTCAAAGGGGGTTTAGAATAAAATGCACCCCTTTGTGCTTTTTTAATAAATATATACGAACTATTTTAGATGCTATAGAGAAGCTCTCCATAGCTTGGTAAACTCCAATGCCTCTTAGACACGGAAGTTTCTAACTCGTCGACTACTAATCTTAATTCAGACATATTGCTAAAAATAGTATCCTTATAAAACTGTGCAAGTGTTAGAGTATCAACATTAGTCTTAGTTTCTAATAATGAGTTTTCAAGAGCTTCAAGTTTTTTGATTAGACAGCTTGATAACCTTGATAACTTTTTGAGCATTGTATCTTCTAAAAGACTATCATATTCTCCGCCTGCTTTAGCATTAATAAGTGATGCAAATTCGTTTTGATAGTTAATACATGATGGTATAACTTCTTTCTTTACTAAATCAATCATTGTAAGTGCTTCAATATGAAGTGTCTTGCAATAATTTTCAAGAAGAATTTCGTAACGTGAATGAATTTCAACTGCTGTAAATACATGATGTTTCTCAAATAGCCTAGTATTCTTCTCAGCAATAAAGCTAGGTAGAGCATCAACAGTAGTTTGAAGATTTAAAAGTCCACGTTTCTTGGCTTCTTCAACCCATTCATCTGAATAATTATTTCCATTAAATACAATTCGCTTATGTTCTCTAATATTTCTTTTAACTAAAGTATTTAAGTCATTAGTAAAATCAATGCCATTTTCAAGCTCATCTGCAAATAGAGCTAATGTTTCGGCAACAATAGTATTTAATATAATATTTGGTCCTGATATTGAGAAGGTTGAACCAAGCATACGAAACTCAAATTTATTTCCGGTAAATGCAAATGGAGAAGTACGATTACGGTCTGTTTTATCCTTTGAAAAATGAGGAAGAACAATAGCACCGATTTCCATTTGTTGATTTTCCTTGTCATGGTAAGCTGTATTATTTTCTATTGATTCTAATATTTCTGTAAGTTCGTCGCCAAGGAACATAGAAACAATAGCAGGTGGTGCTTCGTTTGCACCAAGTCTATGATCATTTCCGGCACTGGCAACAGAAACTCTAAGCAAGTCTTGATAATCATCAACAGCCTTTATAACAGCAACTAAAAATAATATAAACTGTGCATTTTCAGAAGGTGTTGCACCCGGCTCAAGTAAGTTAATACCTGTATCGGTAGAAATTGACCAGTTATTATGCTTACCGCTTCCATTTACGCCTGCAAATGGTTTCTCATGCAGTAGGCAGGCAAGCCCATGCCTATCTGCGATAGTTTTCATAAGTTCCATTGTCAACTGATTATGATCAGTAGCAATATTAGTTGTTGTAAAAATCGGAGCAAGCTCATGCTGTGCAGGTGCTACTTCATTATGTTTGGTTTTTGCAAGTATGCCAAGTTTCCAAAGCTCTCTATCTAACTCTTTCATAAATTCGGAAACTCTAGGCTTTAGGGTTCCGAAATAATGATCTTCAAGCTCTTGACCTTTTGGTGGTCTTGCACCAAATAAGGTTCTGCCGGTATACATTAAGTCAGGGCGTTTAGAAAACACTTCCTTATCAATTAAGAAATATTCCTGCTCAGGTCCAACTGTAGTAATAACACGCTTAGCTGTAGTATTTCCGAAAAGTCTCAAAATACGAAGAGATTGTTTATCAATAGCTTCCATTGAACGAAGTAGAGGAGTCTTCTTATCAAGAGCCTCTCCGCTATATGAACAAAATGCAGTAGGAATACATAATGTACCATCCTTAATAAAGGCATATGAAGTTGTATCCCATACAGTATAACCCCTTGCTTCAAAAGTGGCTCTGAGTCCGCCTGAAGGAAAACTAGAGGCATCAGGTTCACCCTTGACTAACTCTTTTCCAGAAAACTCCATTATGATACGCCCATCTTCTTTAGGAGATATAAAGCTATCATGTTTTTCGGCAGTAACACCTGTCATTGGTTGAAACCAATGCGTAAAATGTGTGGCACCTTTTTCAGTAGCCCAATCCTTCATAGCATTAGCTACAACATTAGCTACATCAAGTTCAAGGTGTGTGCCTTGCACCATTGTTTTTCTAAGTGCTTTGTAAGTATCTTTTGGTAATCTTTCTTGCATAATCGCATCATTAAAAACCATACTTCCAAAGATATTTGGAACGTCCATCATAATAGCCTCCTTATAGTAATTCTATTCCTGCATTTTTGCAGCCATCTATGGTACTATTATCCCACACAGAAACCTGAACTTCACCAACGTGGGCCTTTTCAAGTAAGAGCATACATAAACGTGATTGACCTATACCACCGCCCATTGTAAGCGGCATTTCTTTAGAAAGAATCATTTTATGAAAAGGTAGTTCTCTGCGTTCATCACATCCAGCTTTTGTAAGCTGTTCATCTAAAGATTTTTCATCAACGCGTATACCCATTGAAGAAACTTCAAACGCACATCCCAAAACGTCATTCCAAAAAACAATATCTCCATTTAATTTCCAGTCATCATAATCAGGAGAACGTCCGTCGTGTTTCTCACCGGAAGCAAGTAAATCTCCTATCTGCATAATAAATGCTGTTTTATGTTCTTTTAAGTATTCATTTTCTCTTTCCGTTGGTGAAAGAGTAGGATACATATTTTCAAGCTCTTGTGTAGTAACAAAATGTACATCATTTGACAATGTATTTTTAAGAGCAGGATATAATTCTTTGATTTTTTCTTGTGCAGTACAAATGGCATTAACAATACTAATAACAGTCTGCTTTAAGTATTCAACATTTCTGGTTGAAGCATCAATAACTTTTTCCCAGTCCCATTGATCTACATAAATTGAATGAAGGTTATCCATTTCTTCATCGCGTCTGACAGCATTCATGTCAGTAAAGAGACCTTCGCCTACAGGGAAATTATATTTATGTAGTGCGAAACGTTTCCATTTTGCTAATGAATGAACAATTTGTGCATTAGAACCTGTTTCTAAAATGTCAAATTCAACAGGGCGTTCAGTTCCGTTTAAATTGTCATTTAAACCTGTTTGCGGCTCTACAAAAAGTGGTGCAGATACGCGTTTTACATTAATTGCATTTGATAGTGCATCCTCAAAAATTTTTCGAACACAACCTATTGCAGTTTGAGTATCGTAAACTGATAATGTAGATTGATATCCTGATGGTACTAATAACTTACTCATAAAAAAACCTCCATTCTTTTGATTGACTAAGTCAAATTTTTTTTAATTCTCACTATCAAGTGAGAATTTTGTAAATAAAAAACGCCGTGAACCTAATTATTTAAGTCCACAGCGCCTTTGCTGTACTATGGGTGAAGTTTAGCACATAAAAAAATATCTGTCAATAACTTTTTTGAAATTAATAAAAAAATAAAAGCTGAGAATAGTTGAAATTACTTGACAAGCGATATGAAAATATGCTATTTTAACATTGATTGGGAAAACGTGAATATGAAAACGATAAGTTGCTAAAGTTAAAAGTAATTAGAGATTTTTATAAGCAGGTATTCCAAGAGGAACTTGCTTTTTTAAGGTTGCAAAAATATAATATTTTAAATCTTTTGGGAAAAGATGGTTAAGATATCTATAAAAACGATAAGCTTGATGATGAATCTAATCAATACTATGTAAAAGGTCATGGCAAGAATGAGATAGATGTTTTTAATGATTTTAATGGTTATCAAGTGCTAAATATAGAATATAATAATAAAATATTTTACAATGAAGAATGTTATGTTGAAGATGAATATATAGGGGAAAAGATAAGCAATACTAAAGGAAAATTTCATAATGAAAATGGAGAAATAGATTTGGAAATTTATTCAATAAAGGGCATATCCCATGATGTTGCAGTAGTGGTAACATCTAAAAATAGTGAGAAAAAGCATTTGTTTTATAATGAAGACTATAAGGCGAAAAATATTGAAGAATTTATAGAAGATTTTGGTATAAATGAAGATACTACAGTTATGTATACTAGATTAAATGATTATGGAAATAATAATTTTTCTATTCTATACAATGGTGTTAAAGCAAATGATTTACTTGAAGGAATATTAAGTAATGGTAGTTTGAAAAGTGTAAAAGATTATAATTATGGTATAGAAAAAACCGGACTGGAAATTATGCTGTATATATATGGTTTAAGTGATAGAATTAAAATAACTGTATTGGAAAACGGAGACTTATTAATAGAAGGGTTGTATCGCTACAAAAGAGCTCAATATAGTGGTGATAAAGAAACTTTTGAGTATGGGCTAGAATTAATTGAGAATTTACGGAATAATTATAGTGGAACCCTTGAAAGATATAACCACTAAATTGTATTAGTTAAAAACATAAATAAGGAAATTCTAATAATGATGCTTTTGCAAATAACCATAAGAAAAAAATAATTGACAATAAAAAAACATAAGTGTATAGTTATTATGTTGAACAAAGGCGTTCATCATATAATACCTAGGCGTATGCTAAGGTTTATGTGATGAACGCCTTTTTACTTTCTAATAAAATATTGATTTTAGTGCGTACCCAACGCACAGAGTGGAGTAAAAGGTTGAACAAAAAAAGCATGTTCAACTATTGATTTGAATGCGCATGCAGCGCAAAGATAGGAGTAAAAATGAGCAAAATATTATACGAAGGAAAGTCAAAAATGGTATGTGAAGGAGAAGATAGCAACAGCTACATAATCCGTTACAAGGACACAGCAACAGCTTTTAATGGAGAGAAGAAAGAGGAGCTTGATGGAAAAGGTAAGTTAAATGCAACAATATCAAATATTATTTATAAGTACCTTGAGGAAAATGGTATTAAGACACATTTGATTAAGGAAATAGATGAAACAACAGTACTTGTTAAAAAGGCTGAAATACTTATGGTTGAAGTTATTGTAAGAAACATTGCAGCAGGTAGCTTTTCGAAAAAATATGGTGTTGAAGAAGGAAGTGCATTAAAAAATACTGTAATTGAATTTAGTTATAAAAGTGATGAGTTAGGCGACCCATTAATGTGCGAAAAGCAAATCACTTCAATTGGACTTGCGACACAAGAAGAATTAGACGTGCTAACAGAGCAGGCATTGAAAATCAATAAATTACTCAGTGATTTATTTGATAAAGCAGGATTGATACTTGTAGATTTTAAACTTGAATTTGGAAAAACAGCAGACGGAGAAATAATTTTGTGTGATGAAATTTCACCGGATTCATGTAGATTATGGGATAAAGAAACAAATGAGAAAATGGATAAAGACAGATTTAGGAGAGATTTAGGAAATGTATTAGATGGTTATAGGGATGTACTTAAAAGATTAAAAGATATAAGAAAATAAGGAAAAGGAGCATGCAAATGTCTAATAAATACGAAAATCCATTATGTAAAAGATATGCAAGTGAACAAATGCAATTCATTTTTTCTGATGACTATAAATTCTCAACATGGAGAAAACTGTGGATTGCCCTTGCGGAGAGCGAAAAGGAGTTAGGACTAGATATAACTGATGAACAAATTGATCAGATGAAGGAACATATAAATGATATCAATTATGATGTAGCAAATATGAAAGAAAAGGAAGTAAGGCATGATGTTATGGCACATATTCATGCATATGGAGAACAATGTCCACTTGCAATGCCTATTATACATCTTGGTGCAACGTCTTGCTATGTAGGTGATAATACAGATATTCTTGTTCAGAGAGAGGCACTATTACATATAAAAAGATTACTTGTAAATGTCATAAATGAGCTTGCAAAGTTTGTAGAAAAGTACAAAGCTCTGCCATCGCTTGCATACACACATTTTCAATCAGCTCAACCAACAACCATTGGAAAAAGAGCAACATTATGGTTACAGGATTTAATGTTTGATTTAGAGCAGCTTGATTTCACACTTGGTAATTTAAAATTATTAGGATGTCGTGGAACAACAGGCACAGGAGCAAGCTTTCTATCTTTATTTGACGGCAATCACGAAAAGGTAAAAGAGCTTGAAAAAAAGATTGCAGCAAGAATGGGAATGAATCATGTTTATTCAGTAAGTGGTCAGACATATTCAAGAAAAGTGGATTATTTTACATTGTCAACACTTTCAGGAATTGCACAAAGTGCATATAAGTTCTCTAACGATTTACGTTTATTATCTCATTTAAAGGAATTTGATGAACCATTCGAGGAAAAGCAGATAGGCTCTTCAGCAATGGCATATAAAAGAAATCCAATGAGAAGTGAAAGAATAGCTTCATTAGCAAGATATGTTATGGTAGATGCTTTGAATCCTGCATTAACAGCTAGTTCGCAATGGTTTGAAAGAACACTTGATGATTCTGCAAACAAGAGAATTTCAATTCCGGAGGCATTTCTTGCAATAGACTCAATATTGTCTTTATACATGAATGTTATTTCAGGTGTTACAGTTTATGAAAATAGAATTGCAAAACATCTGGATGAAGAGCTTCCGTTTATGGCAACGGAAAACATCTTAATGTATTGTGTAAAAAAAGGCGGAGATAGACAATTGCTTCATGAAAGAATAAGACAGCATTCAGTGGAAGCCGCAAGACAGATTAAGTTATATGGTGCAGAGAATGATTTAATTAAAAATATCCTTGCTGACAAGAATTTTAATATTTCAGAAGAAGAAATAAAAAATCTTATGCAGGCTTCAAACTTTACAGGAAGAGCAAAGGAGCAAGCGGAGGAATATTTAGAAGAAGTGAAAAAAGTAATAGATGCAAACAAGGATTTTTTAGGAATAGAAGTTAGTATCAATGTTTAAGGAGGAAAAGACATATGCTTACTGCAATAGTTGGAATTAACTGGGGAGATGAAGGAAAAGGCAGAATGGTTGATTTGTTATCATCGGATTATGATATTATTTGCCGTTATCAAGGCGGAAATAATGCAGGACACACAGTAATTAATGAAAAGGGCAAATTCATTTTAAATCTTTTACCTTCAGGAATTTTACGTGATACAACTGTAAATATTATGGGAAATGGCATGGTAATAGATATTGAGCATTTATGTAATGAAATGAAGGTTCTTACAGATAAGGGAGTAAAAATCACTCCTGAAAACCTGAAAATCAGTGATAAAGCAATTATATGTATGCCGTATCACAAAGAGCAGGATATTATGGAGGAGGAACGTCTTAAGGATAAAAAATTTGGTTCAACAAGACGTGGAATTGCACCTGTATATGCAGATAAATACATGAAAAAAGGTATTCGTATGAGTGCACTTTATGATTTTGACTCATTAGAGGCAAAAGTAAAAGATATTGTTGAGTTGAAAAATCTTACATTTGATGTTTATAAACATGAAAAAAATAATAATTCAGAGATTTTTGAGTGTTTAAAAACATATGGAGAAAAGGTATTGCCTTTTGTCACTGACACAACAAAATATCTACTTGAGGAAATAAAAAAGGGAAAAGATATTATGTTTGAGGCACAGCTTGGTGCGTTACGTGATATTGATTTTGGAATTTACCCATATACATCATCTTCGCAGACAATTGCATCATATGCAACAATTGGAACAGGTATACCGGGAGAAAAACTTG
>JAVBUL010000074.1:0-8014 GCA_031555415.1 Lachnospiraceae bacterium
AATCTTGTATAGTGTTCCTTCTTTCCAAAAACGTAATTTGGTAATGTTTTGAGTTAAGTCAGTTAATTCTGAATTTTCTTCTTTTCTAGTATTTAAGATCATTTTGATTTTTACCTGCTTTAATTAATTATATTCCTTGACATAATTAATCAATGATATCCCTTCTTCAATATATTTTGATATTTCATCTTGTAAATCTTTTGGTAACTGATTCCATATTTGATTCAAAGACATTAAATAATTCTTATCACTTTTCATAATAAGTGTTGGCTGATAGCCCAGCTCTTCATATAACGTAGACAAAATATCTGCATCTGGCTTTATTTTCTCTTTCTCAATATTTCTATATCTTTTTATGTTAATATCAAGCATATCAGCCATTTTTTCTTGCGTTAATTTATTCGTCTTTCGTATATGTTGCCAAATAGTGTCTTTATTATTTTTTATATTATATTTTAGGATATCTATTTCTTTTTCAAAATCAATTTGTTCATTGTTTTTCTTTATACTTTCAACATTTAGACCTTGATTCACTGCCCAAACCATTAATTCTAGCAAATCTGCCTTGCTTTCCTCCGGACACCTAGAAAACATCTCATCTAGTATTGTCCTTTTTGTCTCAACTCCTGTAATTAAGTAATCTACATCACAAGCATTTTTCATTAACTTGCTAAGCACATCATTTGATATTATCTTTGTACCTCTTTCAAGTTTACTATAATGACTTTGAGTTAAATTTACTACCTCACTCATTTTCTCCTGAGTCAATCCGAGCATTCGTCGATATTCAGTTAATCTTCTAATTGCTCCTTCATACGAACTTCCCATAGTAACACCAACCTTATATACATAATAACTAACGATACTATTGTATATAAAATAGTGTTTCCTATCCCTATCCTATTTGTGACTATTTTAACTTTTTTGTCTAAATTTGCGCTGGACTTGTAATTATTCCATCCGCCGTTCTTGTAAACATAGTATATTTATATGTTGATTTTAGTTTCTTTTTCTCAGTACCCATAATAATCAACGTACCTTCATGTATAGTTCCGATTGCATTTACAATTCCATATCCAGCAACCATCATCCTCTGATTAATATCCATCTGTTCCTGCATTAATGCTACTAGTTTCTTTTCAAGAACATCTTTATTAATCCTTATTTTTGTATATTCTCTCTTTGCATCTTCCGATAATCTGCCTAGTTCTTCTTTCTGCTTGAATAATACAACTAATCTATCCATACCTGAAATCTTTTTTTGAATTTCTCCCATCTCTTTTGGAATGTTTATATACCTTCCAACAATATAAGGGTCAGCACCTACTTCCAATGTTGAAAATGCTGTAGAGCCTTGGCTTCCAACATTCACACAGTTTATTGTATGTTGTACTGTAATACGACTTCCTAAGACAACTGAATTTTTTCCTAAAAATCTTGCATTACCACCGCAATTAATTATCGAACCTATAGAATACTCTGCTTCAAAGTTAAATTCTACATCTGCATGTGCATTTTGAATATATTTACAACGTAAATCTCCACCACTCACGATCTTTGAGAGGTTCATACCAAGTATACCTTGGTCTATGAAAACATTTCCCCCAGCAGTTACATTTGCACCTTCTACATACCCATCTATAATAATGTTTCCTTCTGCCTTTACTTCATAGCCCTGTAAAACATTTCCGTGTATATGAAGTGTTCCTACAAACTCAACATTACCTGTTTTTACACCAACATCTCCTTGTACATGAAAAACATCTGTAACACAGATTTTATTACTTATCATATCTACATAACCATCTATAGAAGCATGTATGCTCAAGCCATCTGTCGACAAGTACGTATTTAGTCCTAATACTAATGGAATATCATTACCTTTTTTTGCTTCAATAGGATTTCCATGTACATCTATTCCATCTATTCCTTTGGTTGCCGGAATCTTTATACAAAGTATTTCCTCTTTTCTTACATTCTCCAAAATACCGAGACTTTTAAAATCTACACTTCCGTCTGGCAACTCCTTTGGTTTCTTATCTTTAGTAGAATGAAACTTATATTCAACCTGACTATTTTTACCAGGTATAGGAAGTAAAGCTTCCGCGATTTTTATAGATTTATTGTACTGTAATGAAGTTGCCAATTTTTCTAACACATCATACCTAACTCCATATACCACATTGGCATCTTCTAATGCCTTTTTTAATGTTTCAAATACCGGTGGCATTCCGCCATTTAAAGGAGGTATTAATCTGATATAAGCAACTTTTTTATCGTCATTAACCAACACCTCTACATATGCATTCTTTTTTATATCTAGAATTGTACGCTTTTCATCAAATAAATCGTTTATTTTATCTTGCACTACTCATACCTCGCTATCTTTATTTTATCAAAACACTATTATCCTAATACTATTATCCTAATAGGGAAAATTCTTCTAAGTTCCATACCTTGTCGACCAAACCTTCATAAAATTCTGGTTCATGGCATACAAGCAAAATTGCTCCTTTGTAAGCCTTTAATGCTCTTTTTAATTCTTCTTTTGCATCCACATCCAAATGGTTTGTTGGCTCATCTAGTAAAAGTATATTGGTTTCATTATTTATTAGCTTGCAAAGTCTTACCTTTGCCTGCTCTCCACCACTTAGTACCCTTACTTGACTTTCTATGTGTTTTGTAGTAAGTCCACACTTTGCAAGAGCTGAACGTACTTCATATTGAGAATATGATGGAAATTCACTCCATATTTCTTCTATACAAGTTGTAGTTCCACCCATACTTTCTTGTTCAAAATAACCTTTGTATAAATAATCTCCTAATAAAGCTCTTCCCGAAAGTGCTGGTATTAGACCCAAAACACTTTTTAGGAATGTACTTTTTCCTATTCCATTTGTTCCTACAAGTGCTATTTTTTCACCTCTTTCCATTCTTAGATTGATTGGTTTAGAAAGTGGTGCTGTTTTATCATATCCAATTATTAAATCCTCTGTTTCAAAAATAACCTTTCCTGCTGCCCTAGCTTCTCTAAAATTAAACTCTGGCTTCGGTTTATCTTTCGAAAGTTCTATAACATCCATTTTATCTAATTTTTTCTGTCTTGACATCGCCATATTCCTTGTGGAAACTCTTGCCTTATTCCTTGCAACAAAATCTTTAAGTTCGCTAATTTCCTGTTGTTGACGTTGATAAGCAGATTCCATTTGACTTTTCTTCATCTCATAAACTTCTAAAAATTTATCATAATCACCCACATATCTATTAAGTTCTTGATTTTCCATATGATAAATAATATTTATTACACTATTCAAAAATGGAATATCATGTGATATCAATATAAATGCATTCTCATATTCTTGAAGGTAACGCTTTAGCCACTCAATGTGATTTGCATCTAAATAATTCGTAGGCTCATCTAATAACAATATATCGGGCTTTTCTAATAAAAGTTTAGCAAGTAACGCTTTTGTTCTTTGACCACCACTAAGCTCTGTTACATCTTTTTCTAAACCTAGCTCTAATAAACCTATTGCTCTGGCTGTTTCTTCTACCTTTGCATCAATCATATAAAAATCATTGTTCGTTAAAAGTTCTTGAATAGTTCCAAGCTCTTCCATCATTTGAGTCATTGTATCCTCGTCTGCATCTGCCATATTATCACAGATATCATTCATCTTTCTTTCAAGTTCAAAAAGATATTCAAATGCACTTCTTAAAACATCACCAATTGTCATTCCCTTTTCTAAAACTGCATGCTGGTCTAAATACCCAACCCTTACATTTTTATTCCACTCAACTTTACCATCATCTGGCATAAGCTTTCCTGTAACTATATTCATAAATGTAGACTTACCTTCTCCATTTGCGCCAATAAGTCCAATATGTTCTCCTTTTAAAAGTCTAAAAGAAACATCATTAAATATTGCTCTATCTCCAAAGCCGTGGCTCAATTTTTCAACATTAAGTATCATTTATTCTTCCTCCGTTTAATATTCTTCATATGAATATTAAAAAGATAATAACACAAAACATTGTATTTTGCAAATAGTACAAAATAAGTATTTGTTAATCTTTGTTAATTTAGACTTTATACTTGACATCGTACATTTGTTCTGATATTCTGTTTATATACTGTTCGATTGATATTTGTAATACAAGGAGGCTAAATTTTGATTTTTCATGTCGATGTTAATTCAGCTTTTTTAAGTTGGGAAGCTGTTTATAGATTATCTGAGCATCAAAGACGATTACTTGATGAAAATGATAGTTATACCGGTGAAGATTTCGTTGACATCCGCACTATTCCTGCTGTTATCGGTGGAAATGAAGAAATGCGTCATGGCATCGTTCTTGCAAAGTCTTCTCCTGCAAAGAAATATGGCATTGTTACAGGGGAACCGCTTGCTTCGGCCAGGAAAAAGTGTCCTGAAATCATAGTAGTACCTCCTACACATGACTTATACGCCGGAAAATCCCATGATTTTATTGAACTATTAAAAGAATACGCTCCTATTGTTGAGCAATTTAGTGTAGATGAAGCATTCTGTGATATGTCTGGTACTTCAGGAATATATGGAGATTTAACTCAATTCGCACACACTTTAAAAGATGAGATAAATAGACGTTTAGGTTTTACTGTAAACATTGGTATTTCTACAAATAAATTACTTGCCAAAATGGCTTCTGATTTTAAAAAACCTGATATGGTTCATACACTATTTCCTAATGAAATAAGTACTAAACTTTGGCCGCTCCCTATAAATGATTTATTTTTTGTAGGTAAAAATACTTCAAAAAAACTATTAAGTCTTGGAATAAAGACTATTGGTGATTTAGCAAACATGGATAAGAACATGCTTATATATCATTTCAAACAGCATGGTGAGGTTATTTGGAATTATGCAAACGGAATAGATACTGATAGAATCATAGCAAGGGAAAGTGCTTCTAAAAGTTATGGACACTCACAGACTATTTCTTTTGATGTCACTGATGCTAATACTGCAAAACAATTTTTACTTGCTCTTTGCGAAAGTGTTGGTGCGAGAATTCGCGCTGACAAAACATTTATAAGTGTAGTAACTGTAACTCTTGTAGACCATGACTTTAATCATTATTCACATCAAACCACTATGTTTTCTCCGACAGATGTGACTGATAAAATATATGAATGTGCTTGTACCTTATTTGATGAAATGTGGAATCATATTCCCATTAGACTAATAGGTGTATCCGGAGGCAAAGCAACAACAGAATCATTTACTCAATACAATATGTTTGACACCACCAATTATGAAAAGCTTTCAAAATTAGATGGTGCCATTGATTCTATACGTAACAAATATGGCTCCTCTGCCATAAAACGTGCTTGTTTCGTTTCTCCTAAAAATTCTTCAAAAGATTAGGATCTTAAAATATTATTTATACTTTATCATTTCTGAATAAGGAATACTTCCACCAAATAAATCAAGTGCACTTCCAACTGTAAAGTCAATTTTTTTGTTTCCTAGTCTTTCTATTTTTTCTATATCCTCAATAGAACAAACTCCTCCTGCATATGTCATATTCATTCCTTCAAGTTTTCCTATCAGTTCAACTAGTTCATCCTCTATACCGCTTGCCTTACCTTCAACATCTACTGCATGAATTAAAAATTCATCACAATATTTACTTAGGTCATAAAAGGTTTTTTCATTTAATTCTACATTTGTGAATTTCTGCCATCTATCTGTAACAATATAATATTTGCCATCTTTTTTTCTGCAGCTTAAATCCAAAACCAGATGATCTTTTCCCGTTACTCTATATAATCTTGTAAGATTATCTTGGTTAATTAATCCATCTTTAAACACATAAGATGTAACAATAACATGCGAAGCTCCTACCTCCAGATAATACTTAGCATTATCACTATTGATACTTCCACCTACCTGTAACCCGCCTCTATATGCCTCCAGAGCTAATAAGGCTTGTTCTCTTGTTACATCATAATAGGGTGAATCTGGAGGGTTTAATAATATTATATGACCTCCGCTCACATTGTCACTCTTATACATTTTTGCATAAAACTCTGCATCTTTAATAGAAACATAATTTTCTTCCACCTTACTACTTGTATCAGTAAGACTTCCTCCCACTATTTGCTTTACTTTTCCATTATGAATATCAATGCATGGTCTAAACTTCATACTCCTACCTCTTCTTCCATATTTCTTCTTTTTCTTTGTAATATTGGTACGTCTAACTCTAAAACATCACCTATATGTATATAGCATAATATGATAACTCGTACTATTGATAATATGCATTTACTAAAAAAATATTCCCTTTTATTCTATACTTTTAAAGCTTGTTCAATATCCCCAATAATATCCTCTATATCCTCTATTCCTACAGAGAATCTTATTAAGTCTGGTTGCACACCTGCTTCAACTAATTGTTCTTCGCTAAGCTGTCTATGTGTATGACTTGCCGGATGAAGTACTGAAGTTCTTGCATCTGCTACATGCGTAACTATCGCTGCTAGTTTAAGATTATCCATAAATCTTACCGCTCTTTCTTTATCTCCCTTTAAACCAAATGAGATAACACCACAGCTTCCGTTTGGCATATATTTTTGTGCTAAATCATAGTACTTATTATCTTTTAACCCACAATAATTAACCCATGCCACCTGTTCATTTGTTAATAAATATTCAGCTACTGCCTGTGCATTTTCGCAATGTCTTTTAACTCTAAGGTGTAATGTTTCCAAACCTAAATTAAGTAAAAATGAGTTTTGAGGTGAAGGTATTGAACCTAAATCCCTCATTAGTTGTACAGTTGCTTTTGTAATAAAAGCTCCTTTTCCAAATCTTTCTGTATAAACAATTCCATGATACGACTCATCAGGAGCAGTTAATCCTGAGAATTTTTCTGCATACTTATTCCAATCAAAGTTTCCACTATCTACCACACAACCGCCTACTGCTGCTGCATGTCCATCCATATATTTTGTTGTTGAGTGTGTTATAATATCAGCACCCCACTCAAACGGTCTACAATTAATAGGTGTAGCAAAAGTATTATCTATAATAAGTGGCACTCCATTAGAATGTGCTAATCTTGCAAATTTTTCAATATCTAAAACTACTAATGATGGATTAGAAATAGTTTCTGCAAAAACTGCTTTTGTATTCTCTTTAAAAGCCTTATTTAATTCTTCTTCAGACGCATCAGGGTCTACGAATGTAAAATCCAAACCAAGTTTTCTAAGTGTAACATTAAATAAATTAAATGTCCCTCCATAAATAGGAGCTGAACAAACAACATGGCCACCTGCTTCGCAAATATTTATGATTGCATAAAAATTAGCTGCTTGTCCGCTTGATGTAAGCATTGCTGCCACTCCACCTTCTAATTCGGCTATCTTCGCTGCTACAGCATCATTCGTTGGATTCTGAAGTCTTGTATAAAAATAACCCTCTGCTTCTAAATCAAATAATTTTCCCATATGTTCACTATCATCATACTTATACGTAGTACTTTGGATAATAGGAAGTATTCTAGGCTCTCCAGATTTCGGTTTATAACCACCTTGTATACAAATTGTTCCTAATTTTTTTTCTGCCATTATATTAATCTCCATTTTTTGTAATTTAATTATCATTCTATCATAATTCAATATTCTTTTCAATAGGTCCCACAAAACCTACACTCATCTGTTCCATAACAATATATTTATCAATTATATTCTTAATATCTTCGGTACTAACTTTTTTTATTCTATTTATTGTTTCTCTAAAAGGAATTATCCTACCGTAATTCATATAAGTTTTTGCATTACTATTCATCTTAGTAACAACACTATCTCTATTAAGTGTCATTTCTACCACTATTTGATGTTTTGCTGCCATTAATTCCTCGTTAGTTACTCCATTGTTTATCAAATCATTCATAATATCTTTGACGATATTATATACTACCTTTACTTGTTCCGGATTCATAGCCGCATATATTTGAAATAAGCCTG
>JAVBUL010000193.1:0-6309 GCA_031555415.1 Lachnospiraceae bacterium
ATCATCAAATTCTACAGAAATTAAGAAATTTACAAGTGCACTGCTACAGAGTATGGAAAAGGGAGGTGGTGAGCTGGCGGTCTTTTTTGCCCAGCAATCATCAGAACTGTGGAATACAAAGCGGCAGAACATGCTCCAAGGGGGAGAAAAAGCCGCGGCAAAATTGTTGCTTCCTATATTACTGATTTTTATCGGTATCATAATTATCGTCATGACGGCAGCCTTTGCAGGATCGCTGTTTTGAATAAATAATGAAAATAGAAAGGATGAATGAAAAATGAAAAAACTAAATGAGAAATTGACAAAGTTGTACATCAAGGCTCGCTATTCCGTAGTAAGCTTTATGGAATCTGAACGTGGTGATACAAATTTTGTCTCAATGCTAATTATTATTGGTATTGTAGTTGTTTTAGCGGGACTCTTCTTGACAGTGGGAAAAGATGTCATGGCATCCGTTAGTCAAAAAGTTACAGATTTTATTAGTGATCTTTAATTAAAAGAAATTGTGAGGGCTTCAGAATGTCAATTATATGGTGCGTTTTTTGGGGAGTATTAACACTAGGTGTTATCTTCGGAACAATTAAATACTATTTACCAAAGCTTTCCCTACGGACAGGTATGATGATGCATTCTGGGGTCACTACAATTCCCCCAGTTATGGCAATAGTGGTGGTGATTGGATGTACAATTTTTGCCGCAATATGCGGATATGTAGCGTCAGAGTATTCAATGTCTACAATCAGTTTATTAAAGATGACGTTGACATTTGGTGTTTTAGTATGTGTCTGTATAACAGATTTAGAGCTAATGATAATACCTAACACATGTTCTCTGATTTTGTTAGGGGGAAGGGTTATGACAATTATTGCAGAGTTTATTTTTAATAATGAGTTTGCAATGCAGTGGTTGGTTAATAGTATTGTGGCAATGCTAATTAGTTTGATTATGCTGTTTATTTTGTCCAAGGTTACCAACGGAGGAATTGGCTTAGGTGACGTGAAATTATTTGGCAGTCTTGGATTTCTGTGTGGGATTCGAGCAGTGAGTTACACATTAGTTTTAGCATTTTTTGTATGTGCATTAATATCTACATTTTTTTTGCTGACGAAAAAAAAGCAACTAAAGGATTCTTTACCACTTGGTCCTTTTATTTGGATAGGATATGGAATTTCAATTTTACTGGGTTGTATTTAGTAAAGAAAGGTTTGAAATAAAATGAAACAATCGAGCATGATAGTAAGTATTTTGTTAGTGGTACTTATGGCTAGTGGATGGATATCTGTATTTTTAGGCACTGACTCAGAAGAATATGAAGAATACACTTCACATATTGCAGCAGCAGGTGAATATGTGTCAAGAGAGTTATATCAAAAAGCAATTGAGGAATATGCAACAGCTATTTCCATTAAAGGAACGGAAGAGGATTGGACCAATATGCTGTCGGCATACGCTAATAGATATCAGGAAAGTAGCAAAATTTATGGTGAGTATGTGGAAGTGGTACAGGAAGCACTGATAGCTTATGAGGAAAATGCGGATTACATTATGACACTAGTCAACTTGTATATGGATAAAGAGGAATATGAGCTAGCTTATAAATGTATTGAGCGGGCAACTGGGCTTGGAATTGAAAATAATAATATTAGTAATCTGTTTTCAAAGATTAAATATGCATATCATTTGAAATGGAAATCCTATATAGACTATCGACCATTATGTAATGGCTATTATGCAGTAAGCGAGACTGGCGTATGGACTTATATTACAGAGGATGGGTCAGACACAAAGTTTTCAAAATTAAAGCTTGCCGGTTCAGTTGGAGAACAGGGAATTCGAATGATTTACGATGGAAAAAAGGGCCAACTAATAGATGGCAAAGAAGTGGTTTGGGGAAAACTTAATTTTGTGCCTATAGAGACAGGTGTTTTTGCGGAAGGTTTTATCCCAATTAAAGATGAAAATTCATATGCTTACTATAATGATATAGGTGATAAACAGTTTGGAGACTATATCGAAGCTAGTACCTTCATTAATGGAAAAGCAGCAATAAAAAAGGAAAATAAATGGAAGATTATAAATAATAAAGGTGAAGCAGTATCTGAAAATACATATGCGGATATTAAACTAAGTAATACACACAAATATTTGGAAAACGGATATATGATTGCAAAAAGAAATGATAAATATCAGCTGTTTAATATAAATGAAGAAGTTATAAGTGATTTTGAATGTGAGGATATTGATATATTGACTCAGGATGGGGTAATCGCTTTTTGCAATAACGGTAAATGGGGATTTGTTGATTTAACAGGTAATGTTGTTATTGAACCAAAGTACAGTAGTGCAAAGAGCTTTTCAAATGGTCTTGCGGCTGTTTCAGATGGTGAGAAGTGGGGATTTATTGATAAAAAAGGTAAATTAGTTATTGAATATACATTTCTTGATGCAGATTACTTTAATAGTAAAGGATGTTGTATGGTTGAATCTGCAAATAATGTGTGGCAACTACTTGCGCTTTATATTACGCGCTAATCAATTTAGAAGAAAAAAATTGTGATTAAAGTTTGAAGGGAAAAGAATTATGAGAACGTTACATAGAATTACTACGCTGTTTTTACTGATATGTACTACTTTTTGTTTTTCTGCTTGCGGTAGCCAAAATGAAAAGAAAGAAAAAATAAAAAATGCTACTGATATTGAGATATCAAAAAACTCTATTTCTGAGGATTATTTTGAATGGAGTGGTAATATTATCACTGGTCTAACCGAAGCAGGTGTAAAGCAAAAGGTACTTATTATACCTGCAAGATGTGAAGGGTTTGAGGCCTCTGTTTTTGCTAAAGGAGAAAATGTAGTAAAGGAAGTAAGCTTTGAAAGTGATAAAGATATAAATTTAAACGGTGCTTTTAGGCTTGCAGAAATTGAAAAAATAGTTTTACCAGAACAGCTAACCAATATTCAAGATTTGGAGTTTTGGTGTTGCCCAAATTTGAAATCGATTATTATTCCAAGCAGTGTATTGAAGGTGGGCGATTATGCATTTCAAGAAAATAAGGCACTTTCTAGAGTTGATTTTTCAGGAGGTGCGGTTGAAATAGGAATGCATGCTTTTGAAGGTTGTACAAGTCTTAACGAAATAATATTTTCGGATTTGACAACGACAATAGGTGAATACGCTTTTTGGAAATGCCAATCACTTAAAGTGGTACGGCTACCAGAAGCTCTCAATACAATAGGCAAATACGTATTCTCACAAACAGCCTTAGATGAAATATATGTTCCCTCGATGACTGAATTGATATCCTATAAAGATTTATCATTTGTTGAAACAGATCACACGGTTAACACATATGTGGTAGAGGGTTCTTGGTATGATACCAACTTCAATAATGTGTTTGGGGAAACGTATGAAAAAAAATATATAGAAAAATAACTGTGTGATTTTGATGATACGAGGAGAAAAGCAATGAAAATAAAAAATGAGAGTGGCGCGATAGTTCTTGAAGCTACTTATTGCATATTGATTTCTATTATTGTGCTCATGCTAATGATGAGCTATGGCTTTTTTCTTTATCAGAAAACAATGGTTACCATTGTTGCAAATGAAGTGGCAGAAGAAATTGCTCAAACATATAAACTGAAAAATGTCTCTGACAGTTCCATGCTTACTTCAAGTGACATTTCAGGAATTGGAAAATATCGTTATTTCTTTTTTGAAAGTAGATTTCAATCAAAAAATGAAGCAAAAGCATATTCCTTTGTTGATATGCGACTTTCAAAGACTGCATTAGCAGAAAAAAAAGGAAATTTAAGAATAGACATCGAAACGATTATAGATGATATAGGAAGAAGGCATTATAAAGTAACGATAAAGCAAAAATATGAGTTTCTTATGGGAAAAATGCTTAATATTATAGGACAGGAAGATGTGCAAGAGTTAGAAGCGACGGCATATGTGGAAAGTGTAGATGTACTTAACTATATAAATACAGTCAAATTTACCAAATATGGCATAAACAAAATGAAGGATAATGTGAAAATGCTTAAGGTAGTTGATTCAGTCATTTCGTTGTTACATTCCATTTTTGATGATTAAGGAAGGGGAAAATAAATGAAAAAATATATTTTGAAACCAATAAATAGATTCTTAAAGAAATATATTAATGGCGCAAAAGGTGCAGTTTCCCTGCTATTAGTAATTACGATGTCTCCTCTTTCATCACTTGCACTTATGCTAGAAGAATCTGCAAGATATCAAAGTGCAGTCGAGTTAATGCAGGAGATAATAGATAGTTCTTCGTTTTCCACTTTAGCAGATTATGATTCCTATTTAGATGAGCGCTTTGGACTAATGGCAGTATCTCAAGAGACAGAGATTGCGACATCTGTATCTAATTATCTAGATAAAAATACAGATATGTTGGGCAAGAGCGTTTCGATTAATTCAGAAAATGCAACTGGTGCATTTCCACTATCCAATATAGATGTTTTGAAACAACAGCTTTTAGAATATAGTGAGATATCTGTTGCAACAGAGATTATGGCAGATGGTATTGATTTAGATGAATTATTGAAGAAACTTACGAAAGCAATTAAGTTGGAAGATTTTGCATACGAAATGGACGCTCTTAATTCATGCGCAGAAGTAGCACAAGAGTTACAGAAGCTTGTAGAAGCAATAACAAAAGCCATTAATCAATATGGAGTATATAAACCAGCGCTAGACGATTATATATCATCTTATTCAAATTTTGAAGTGAAAATTTTAGATTTAGTATCTGCACTAAAAGACGCAGAGGAAAAGGCAGCAAAAAAGGCAGCAAAAGAAGCAGAAAAAGTGGCAAAAAGCGGCGAGAAAAAAGAAGAAGTTGAAGAAGTTGAGGAAGAAATTGAAGAAGAGGAAATAGACAATCGTGCAGTAGAAAACGCATTAAATGCAGCAAAAAGTGCAAGGGATAACTATAAAACAAAAGCGTCAAGCTTAGTAACTGAACTTGATGCTTTAAAAGGATATATTGACACAATATTTTCGGCATTAAATAAATTACCAGAAAAACTTAATACGTTTGATCAAAAAGTAGAAAAGACCTTATCAGAAGCCAAGACAATGGATTCAACATATGAATGGTTGTTAATTGTTATTAATCAAGCAACTACATCTATAAAAATGGTAGTTGGAGACAATTATAAAGATGAAGTAAATATTGAGCTAAACTTATTGCGAAAACAAATAACAAAGTTGTCGGAATTTGGAGATGGAACAGTTGATAGTGGTTGGAACGCTTCCAGAGTTGGAAATGAATATGGTCTTGTGAATGTCTCTACTATAAAAAGTGAGTTTAAAGAAGAGATGAAAAAATTAATAGATGTACTTAATGGGCAAACAACAATTGAGGATGCCGCAAAGACAAAAATGAGTGATTTGCTTGATATTACTGGTGAGTTATTGGGAATAAAGGGAGTGTATGATTCGTCTCTTGATGCGACTGTTAGTGAAGCATGTTTATATACTAATACCAATATGGCACTTTCAAGCACTCTTTCTATGCATAGCTTGTCTGATTTGCTGGACGCAGCTAGGGCTTTTTCAAATGGAGCATCATCTGGGAATATAATTGAAACATTAATAGGAATGGTAGAATTAATAAAGGCAATTATTGAATTTTTTGCGGCAGTTATTACGTGGGTTGTAGAAACGCTTTATCATCTTGTTGATTTTATAGCAAATTTCAAGGAAATGTATAATAGTTTACTTCTTTATGGATATGGTGTCTATAATTGCCCAAATAGAACAACATATCAGAGTAAAAAAACAATAACAGGATATAGCTATAGTAAGGTTTTTGATATGGCAGGTGGTCTATATTTTAATAGTTTGACTGGTACATTAAATGATTTATCTTCATTTGCAAATCAGGAAGGAACAGACAAAATGTTTATAGGTGCTGAAACAGAGTATTTAATTATTGGCTCTACTTCTGAAAGAGTAAATCAAAGCTGTACTTTTTTCGATTTATATTTGTTTCGATTGATTTTAGACATTGAACCAATAAGGGGAAATAAAGAAGTGCAGAGGATGGCTGGGGCAGTTCCTCTAGCGCCACCAGGCCCTTATTATTGGGTGATAATGGTAGCTGTTATGCTAGCAGAACCAATGATTGATACCATAGTTTTAGTAAATAGTGATAAAACGTATCAATATCTTTTTAAAAAAACAATTTATATTACACCAACGGGATTTCCAATTTTAATAAAGGATTTTGTGGATGCAACAGATGTTTCTGAAAATCTTAAGAAAAAATTAGAACT
>JAVBUL010000107.1:0-6162 GCA_031555415.1 Lachnospiraceae bacterium
ATGAAAAAAATTATCCAAATACAGAGTATGTTCTTTTGGATGGAGAACGTAGGTGGAGATGTTCAAAGGAACTGGATCTCGAAACGGTTCCTGTTAATGTCATTGATGAGCCAACTGATGTAACACAAAATATTTTATATATGTTTAATATACATCACTATAGAAAAGAGTGGGAGTTATTTCCTACCGCTTTGAAGTTAGAATTGCTTATGGAAGACTTAGGAACTGATAGTGAAAAGCAGATAAGTGAGTTTACTGGTGTATCGCGTAGCATGATCCGAAGATGTAAGATATTATTGTGGATGCCCCAAAAATATAGAAATACTTTAATGGAAAAAAATGGAAAAATATCAACAGATTTTTTTATTGAGTTATATCCTATTGTATATAGGTTGAGCCAAGAGAAGGAGTACGGTAGTGAAGAAGATATAATAAATTTTATTGATCAAATGATTAATATTTTTTTACAGGGAGATGTAATTTCAGATGTAAAGGAATTTCGTGAGATTAGAAAGGCAATGGGATACTTTGAAAAAACGAGTAACTTTTCGGAGTTTAAGAAAAAAATAAATATATTTTTAAATCACGAAACCAGTTCCCTAGAGATATTTGAAATTTCTGAAGCAGAAAATGATAGAACACGAATAAATATGATGAAGTATATAAGCTATTTAAATAGAGAAGTTGTTAACCTAAATATTGATTTTATGAGTGATTATGAATTTGTTGATCAATTAAGCCTACTAAAGAAAAATATATCGGAAATTTTGGAAAAATTGGATTGATTATGAATTATATACAGAAGAAAATTCTTAAAAAATGGTATAGATTAGATCAATATGAAAAAAAGTTATATAGCTACGAGGGTTATATAGAAGATTCAATATTTGAGTGGAAAAAACTATCAGGTTTAAGCTGGAAAATTACAATTAAAATTCTAAGGGCATTAACTATTTTTAGTGCCACAGACATTAGAACTATGTTAAGAACGCTATATCAAAATAATCAACATATTTTTAATGGAGGAAATGTATATATTACAAGTTTTGGAGAGGCAGGAAAGAGTGGCTATCTTATGTTGTACCATTTGACACATGCAATTCCTGAAATTAAGAAATACGTAGTTGAATCATGGCAAATAGGAGGGTTACAAACTGGTAGCAAAATAATATTCGTTGATGATCTTATCGGAACGGGTGAACAATCATCAGATTATATTAATAAAAAATTATCATTATTATTAAAACCGACTTTTGATTGTTACTTATTGTGCTTGTGCGCTACAGAAAGTGGCTTACATAAAGTGAGCCAAGAAACTAACTTCAACGTAATACCGGCGAAGCTGCTATATGAAAGCGAAACGGAGATGCTTTCTGAAAAAAACGAAGTTTTTTCTAAAAAAGAGAAAAGCGTATTATGTGAAAAAAATAGTCGCATAGCGAGTAAAAGTGATGAATATAACAAGGGGCTTTTGTTAGCATTTAGTCATTGTGTTCCTAATAATACAATGCCAATTATTTGGAAAGAAGGATTCAAATATATAGACAAGGACGGAAATGAAAAAAAATGGAAAGCGATTTTACCACGTAAGTTTTAGGGAAATAAAGGTTGTTTAACAGATAAATAGAGGATATAAAACATTTAAAGGAGTTATAATCTTAATGCTAGGGTGAAAGTCGATCTGTGGAAGTTTTCTGTAAATAGCCGAATTTCTGGACCTAATCGAGAATTCCGAGTGTGCTACACCCTCAGTTTATCCCATTAATAAGGCCTAGCAGCTCATCCTCAGAGATTCCAGTATCCGCCCGAAGGGAATAAGAATACTGCCCATCTGTCCAAACAACTAAGCTATAATTACCATCATTTCCTTTTAGTGTAATAGTTTTACTATCTATAGAAGCAACTCGTGTTTCTGTATATACGTTATAATCACCAGAATTATCTTCTTTACCTAAAGACTTTCTATATGTTAGAGCTTGATTTTCACCTACATAGGAAATTTCTGCTAGCTCACCCAAATAAGAAGTGTAGGTAGTTTGTTTTACTTCAAAAGGTAAGGAAGCTATGTCAGTTATAGAAAAGCCTACGGCTTGTGATAATTGGCTGGCTGTATCTAATTTTGTATTACCATTTGTAGGTGATAGAACTATGGGCTTGTGAGAGTGGACCATACCTAGTATTCTAGGAACAGCGATTGCACTAACAAGCAAAACAACCAGACTGGCTGCTATAGCTACATATTTTTTATAGGAGTGCCAAGGCATAATATGTGGTTTTTCCTCTAAAGTGGAAGAGTCTAGATTAGCGAGAACACGGCTTTTCATTTCGTCAGTTACAACAACTTGGTTCATTAGTTCATTATATTTACTCAAAATCGTATGCCTCCTTTAACACTTTTTTTAGCTTGTCGCGTCCGCGACGTAGGTCTGAGCGAATCGTTGATTCATTTCGTTTTAGTATCTGTGCGATCTGAGCGGTAGGATATCCCTCATAATAATATAGGTGTATCACCTCTCTATATTTATCTGGCAGTTCTTTTACGGCCGCCCATACAAAGGACAAATCTTCCTTTTCTTCAGCGACCAAGGCTTCATTTAATTCATCCGTGTAACGAATTTTATTATATGCTAGCTTATTTTTACTAAGATTGCTGGCGACGTGAAGTAGCCAAGCTTTTCTATGCTCCTGGCTTTCAAAGGAAGGAGCTTTTTTCATATATTGCAACAGCGTATCCTGAAGAATCTCCTCGGCATCAGCCATATTGTGCAGGTAGGAATATGCCAAGCGGAGAATGCTGTTTCCATAAGAATTAAGTAGATGCTCTGCTTCAAGGCTGTTTTTTTCTTTGGCATTAGCCATTATCATACCTCCGCTAATAAAAGCGGACAACACAGCTTCTTTGGCATTGCCCGCTTCTTGCTTACTTTGTACTTGAAACTAAGTCTGTCATTTGATCATTTGTTAAACCAGTATTTGCAACGATAGAAAAAGTATACCCATTGTCTGTCCACATTGCAACGTTCACCTTCCCATCATTTCCGTTAAGAGTAACCTGGATTTCACCGACGGAAACGGTATCTACTTCCGCATATTCATTATAGTCGCCGCTAATGTCATCGCTTCCTTTAGCCTTGCGAATCATAATATTATCTGGAACATCTGACTCAGTGTCATTTCCATAAACAGCTTGAATCAGCTCTCCGTTTATAGTCATCACCGTACGGTTAGTATACCCATCTATAGCCTCAGGAATTACAAAATCAAAACCAACTATTAAAATAGCGTCGGCTAAGGTGCCTTCAACAAGTGGATTTGCAACCTCAACATCAGTGCTAGCATTGGGACTCCAGGTTGCTGGGTCGTCGCCGAGCATTGGACTTTCCACAGAGCTTTCTGCGCCATTTCTAAGATTATCTGATGCATTTCCATTTCCACCGCAAGCGACTAAAGATAAGGTTGTTAGGGTACATAGGGTTAAAACAATTATTTTTTTCATAATTTGTTGTTCCTTTCTGTTTAGAAAATGTTTGTGTTATTTGGTGCTCTAATATGTAAACAGATGAGGTGGGGGAAATGTTGCAAGGGAAAAATAATCTTTCTATTATATAGATTTTACTATTTACTTTATATAAAGAACAAATGTTTGAAAAATCTTGACGAAAAAGTATGGAGATGTTAAGATATTTTCACAACTTATTTGGAGGGATATAAATGGAATACGCAATTGATAAACGGAAAGTCCATACCATTATGGAAAGGAAAAAAATAAAGACACAGTCAGAGCTGGCAGAAAAATTGGGCATGACAAAAAATCAGTTGTCGGTGATTTTATCGGCAAAAAGTAACCCGCTAAAGAGCAATTGTCAAAAATTATGTGACATTTTAGAAGTTGAACCTATAGATATTTTGAAACCCAAAAAAGAAATTGAAAAAGAAGAAAAAAATATATACGCAGAAAGCAAATTGGAATATGTTGATGTATCTAATGTAAAGGCAAAGCGCGAGTATAGTTCAGTAGAATTATTTGCAGGGGCAGGAGGACTAGCATTGGGGCTAGAAATGGCTGGATTTCATGCTAAAGGATTAGTTGAAATTGATAAATATGCTGCTCAAACATTAAGAGATAATAGAAAGAATTGGAATGTTATAGAGAATGATATTGTAGACGTATCAGAAAAAGGAATTATACACTATTTACCAGAGAACTGTGAAATTGACTTTGTATCTGGAGGGTATCCCTGCCAAGCATTTAGTTATGCTGGTCATAAATTAGGGTTAGATGACGTGCGCGGTACGATGTTTTTTTATTTTGCAAAGGTTATTAAGGATTTATTGCCAAAGGTTTTTTTGGCTGAGAATGTTAAGGGACTAACTACACATGATAATGGTAAGACATTGCAGACAATGATTAGCATATATGAAAATATGGGATATAGTGTAACATGGAATATACTAAGAGCAAATAACTATGGTGTGGCGCAAAAAAGAGAGAGGGTAGTTATTGTAGGGGTTAGGAATGACATAAAGATTCCATATAGATTACCGTTAGAATATACTTATAAGCCTGTTTTAAGAGATGCACTAAAGAATGTACCAGAATCGATAGGTGAGAAGTATCCAGAAAAAAAGCGTAGAGTATTAGATTTGGTTCCACCAGGAGGATACTGGAGGGATCTTCCAGAAGAAATTGCAAAGGAATATATGGGAAAAAGTTATTATTCTGGAGGTGGAAGAACCGGAATGGCAAGAAGAATTTCGTGGGAAGAACCAAGTCTTACTTTAACATGTAGTCCAGCCCAAAAGCAAACGGAGAGATGTCATCCTGAAGAAACACGACCTTTTACGGTGCGAGAATATGCACGAATACAGAGTTTTCCAGATGACTGGGAATTTTTTGGATCAATGGGGCAGCAGTATAAACAAATTGGAAATGCCGTTCCTGTAGAGTTTGCAAAAGCAGTTGGACTATCTATAATTGATCTCTTAAATAAAGCAGAGGATTAATCCTCTGCTTTTTCGATTTCCGCGGCCAATTTTTTTATAACACTATCTAACAATTCGCGACCGTCATACTCGGCAGCAACCTGATCAATAGCAGTAGTTAGCTCACTATAAAAATTACTGTCGCCTGTCAACCTGTACCAAAAGTCTTGCCCAATATAAACAGGATAATCTTTTTGGATTTTTTTATAATGATTACTAAGGTCTTGGGGTTCACCATAGAAAACACCAACAACTAAATCGTTTAATCCTATGTTTAAGTTATTAGTTCTTGCTAAGTTTTTTACTCCTGAAAAATGATCCGTTATTGTTTTTACATCATCTTTATTTATAGTATTAGGTCCAGCTTTAATTTGACAGTACTTTCTACGTCCATCTGTGAAATCTTTAAATTCGATATCGATGCCTGAAGTTGTCGATGCATATCCTGAAAGGATGTCACTGCAAAATTTTTGAAGGCTTGCACCGAAGGTTGTATTGATGGATGTGCCCAAAGCCCTAGCATATACTAAAGCAGTTGCTTTACTCATGGGGGAACTATCACCTAAGAGAAAATTTGCTTTATAGTTATCTAAAAATGGATTTAGGTTAAATTCTTTTATATGTACAAGTTTTAATGTGTTTTTACGATGACTTTCCGCAATTTCTTTGCGAAAGAATTCTTTCCAATTTTGAATGATTTCAGCCTTTTTGGCTCTTGCAGCGACAATATCATCAAGAGCATTTTTGCCAAGTTGCTTATATAGTTCTAGTTCTGCTGAAGTTAGACCTAAATCATCATAGGAAAAGGGAGTGTCACATAAAAGTTTTGCTTGATCTTCAAAATCATCATATGTAATCTCAGAGTTAATATATCTGTCAAATAAACTTTCTAACATAGAGGAACCTACCTTTACACAATTTTAGATATATTATATGCTATAAAAGTGACTTTGTAAATGCAGTGCAATGTGGGATTAAAAATGTAAAAATTGGTAGCAATCTTTATAAACGAATATTTCAATAGAAAGAGATAGTAATTAGCAAGGATTATTCTCGCTAATTTAGTGATCAGATGACGGATATCTTTGATAAATATAAAGAGTTGCAGCACAATTGCACCATTTTGATGGAAATAATAATATTAATGTTTTATAATATTAATTGAAAATTGAACAGAAA
>JAVBUL010000200.1:0-28914 GCA_031555415.1 Lachnospiraceae bacterium
TGTAAACGTTATTATCGCTTCAAAACACCCAAGCTTCCAGTGGTTAACAATGGATCAAGCTGTTAAGCATTGTACACAAGGTATTGGTATCTGGGATTGGGCTTCAAATGACCAAGGCGAAGAGCCAGATGTTGTTTTAGCTTGTTGTGGTGATACACCTACATTAGAAGCATTAGCTGCTGTAACAATATTAAGAGAAAACTTACCAGAAGTTAAGATTAGATTTGTAAATGTTGTTGACTTATTCAAACTTGAGTCACACCTTAAACATCCACACGGATTAACAGATGTTGAATACAACGCATTATTCACAAAGGATAAGCCAATTGTATTTGCATTCCACGGTTACCCAACATTAATTCACGAGTTTACTTACTTAAGAGAAAACCGTAACTTACATGTTCATGGATACCAAGAAGAAGGTACAATCACAACTCCATTTGATATGAGAGTTCAAAATGAGATTGACCGTTTCCACTTAGTAGCTGATATTATTAACAGCTTACCACAGTTAGGAAACAAGGGAGCTTACTTAATTCAGAAGATGAATGATATTCTTGTAGAGCACAAGCAATACATCGGTGAATACGGTGAAGATCTTCCAGAAATTCGTGATTGGCAGTGGAATTTACCAGCTAATAACTAATAATCTTAAGACGTCGTTTTTAAACGGCGTCTTTTTTTTGTTAAAATTTAATCAAGAAAGGTTAATTTTATTGATTAAATTTCTGCACATTTGCATAAAAATAAACCAATAATTTTGTGCATGTATACAAAATTTTAAGTTTTTATATCGCATAACGTCGTTTTGTGCTAAAATAAAAATTAATTCCTGAAATATTCTTATTTTCAAAACACATCAGTGGTTATTCTGTTACTTTTAACAAACAGCACAAAAAAAGGAGATTTATATGAGTAAAATGAAAAGATTGGGACCGAAAATGTTAATGAGCCTATTGTCTACTTTTCTAGTAGTATTTGGGGCCTTTATGATTATTGTTATTATTAGGACAAATTCCATGTCCAAAAATTCAGCAAATGAATTACTACTTAATTCAGCAAACGGGTATGCTAATGCGATGGGAATGGAGTTAGTAAAAGCCGATAATACAACATTAGGCCTTCAGCTTGCATTAGAGAAGTATGAGTATATTCCTAACGAAGAAAGAAGAGAATATCTAGATTCTATTCTTGAAGAAGCTGTTGCCAGCGAAAACACTGTTGCAGTAGGTGCGTGGTCATGCTTCGAGCCAAATGCATTAGATGGATTGGATGCGCAATATGTTAACACAAAGTATTGTGATGAAACCGGTCGATATGCTACATATTTTGTTAAAGACAACAACGTACTTACAGGTACAGTATTAGTTGGTTATGACATCCCAGGAGAAGGCGATTACTATTTAAATGTAATTAAGACAGGGAAGCCAAGCGTTACAGACCCTTACCTATATGAAGTAGGCGGAAAATATATTTGGGTTACTACATTTTCTTATCCTATCGTAAATAGTAATAATGAAGTAGTTGGAGCCGTTGGTATTGATTATTCTCTAGATTACATAGATAGCATAAATGATCAAGTAAGCTTATTTGATTCAGGATATGGAAAAATGTTCACATCAGAGGGTATGGTTGTTGCACACGAAGACGACGAGATGATCGGTGAACTTGATAATGATATGGATAATACAAGTATAACCCAAGACATTAAAGACGCTGCTAAAAAAGGGGAAACTTATCTTGCATCTATTTATTCTAAAACTTTAGATGCAAACGCATATAAGGCCTTTGCGCCAATTACAATTAGCCACTCTGGAACAGTCTGGATATATAGCATTGTAGTACCCGAATCGGAAGTACTCGAGGAAGCAAATACTTTAACCATGATTATTGCAGCAATTGGTATTATTGGTACATTAATTACTGTTGTTATCATAATACTTATTTCCCGAAGCATCTCCGTTCCGGTAAATGCTGTATGTAATGTTGCTGATATCATTGCGAATGGAGATTTAACTCCGACTATTGATAAACGTTACCTTAAAAAGGAAGATGAAATAGGAATACTTGCCAACAACATCGAGAAAATGAAACTTGGACTCGTTGAAACTGTTTCAGGAATTAAAAATTCTACAAAAACCTTGGAATCAAAAGTAAATGATACAAATGAAACCTTAATGGTATTGAATGACAGAATATCTGACACCTCCGCTGCAACAGAACAACTTAGTGCCGGAATGCAAGAAACGGGTGCTGCTTCTGAAGAGATGAATGCTACCGCTGAAGAAATTGAAAAGGCTGTTGAAAGTGTAGCTGAAAAAGCCGAAGATGGAGCAAATAAATCTTCCGAAATTCACTCACGTGCCGCTGAAATGCAAACCAACATAAAAAATGCCATTGATAAATCAGAAAATATCTTTAGCGAGATTAAGGTAGCACTGGAAAAAGCATTGGAAGATTCAAAAGCTGTTAATGAAATAAATGCATTGGCTGATGCCATATTAGGAATTACAAGTCAGACAACACTTCTTGCGCTAAATGCTTCTATTGAAGCTGCCAGAGCAGGTGAAGCCGGAAGAGGTTTTGCTGTTGTTGCAAATGAAATCAGCTCTCTTGCTGATAATTCAAAGAATACGGTAACACAGATTCAGCAAATTACAAAGATAGTAACAGATGCTGTTAATGCTCTGGCAAGCAGTTCTTCCGAACTACTTAACTTTGTTGCTAACGATGTTAATAACGATTACAAGGATATGTTATCAGCAGCAGCATTTTATAATCAAGATGCTACTTATGTGAGCGATATGACCGGTGACCTTAGCGCGACCTCAGAAGAGTTACTTGCTTCAATACAAGTTCTTATCAGAGCCATTAGCGAGGTATCTACATCAGCTCAGGAAGGTGCTTCTAATACATCTTCAATCGCCGTTCAGACCAGCGAGATTGCCGAAAATGCAAAGACAATAGTAGAAAATATGGATGAAACGCAAAAGACATCTGATGAACTAGTTAGTTTAGTTGAAAAATTCAAACTCTAATAAACATTATTGATTTGAATCTCTCTAAAAAAAGATTCGGCTAAAGCCGAACTTTGCAAGAATGATAAAGCCATTCTTGCTGGAACAATTTTGAGGAGTTTCCTATTAACTAAAAAAACTGCCACAAATTACTTGAAAGTAGTTTGTGGCAGCTTATATTTTAAATCGGTACTATTTCTGTTACATAAGGTTTTTCATTTATTGGCTGATAAATATAGACAATTACAAAGTGCTCTGAACCTCTTGGTTCTTTTGGATATGCAATTGCTATAAATTTATAGTTTGTTCCGTTCACTACCTGTGTTGCTACAGCTACAGGATAATAGAAATATTCTTGCAAATCGCTTGTAGCACTGTAAAATACAGCATAATCATAAGGAGTTATGTCTGTATTATAGCTCCATCCACCTGGCATATTTTTTTCCTCAATATTTCGTTTTAATATTATATGCCAATAAGAGCCTTACATCAACTATTTTATCGAATATACTTCTTTATTTTTTCATACATAACTTTAATATCAATAGGCTTTGATAAATGATCATTCATACCAGCCTTAATGCACTTATCTATATCTTCACGAAATACATTTGCAGTCATCGCTACTATCGCTACAGAAGAGGCTTGTTCACCATCCAATGAACGTATATATTTAGTTGCCTCATATCCATCCATTTCCGGCATCTGTATATCCATCAATATCAAATCGTATTTTTCTGGATTTTGCTCAAACATTTTTATAGCACTTTTACCATTTTCAGCTGTTTCGATAGTTACATGTGTATCTTCTAGCAAAGACATCACAATTTCTCTATTTATCTCAATGTCCTCTACCAAAAGAATCACTTTTCCACTCAGGTTCAAAACATCCTCTTTTACAGCTAAAACCTCCTCTTCATTTTCGACTTTACTTGCATGATTTAGTGTAACGGTAAAAATAAATTCAGAACCTTTTCCCAATTCACTCTCAACCCAGATTTCTCCCTCCATCATATCTACAAGCTTTTTACAAATGGCTAACCCAAGACCTGTACCACCAAATTTTCTTGATGTTCTTATATCTGCCTGTTCAAAGGAATCAAATATTCTTCCCTGCTGCTCTTTCTCAACCCCTATTCCGTTATCCTTTACAGATACTCTCAGCTTTGACCTTCCATCCATATTTTCTAACTCAGATACATGTACTTCTATAGAACCATTTTCAGGTGTAAACTTATTTGCATTGGATATCAAATTGGTTAAAACCTGAGATAAACGTACCTCATCTCCAATAAACCTTTTGGGAATTCCATTATCAAATTCTACCTTTAGCTTCTGCGACTTCTCATTTATACGTATATCCATAACCATGCATATTTCGTTTAGCATCTTCTCAAAATCAAATTCTGTATATTCCAACTCCATTTTATTTGCTTCTATTTTTGACATATCCAGTATTTGATTAATTATTTCAAGCAAATTTGATGAAGCAACATCAATCTTATCAAGGCAGTATTGCTTCCTTTCTGCATCATCAGCCTCTATTCCTATTTTAGTCATTCCCATTATGGCATTCATCAGTGTTCTAATTTCATGACTCATACGTGCTAAAAATTCACTTTTTGCTCGACTCGCTTCCTTAGCCGTAACAATCGCTTTTTCTAGTTGTTTTTGCAATTCATACATTTCTGTAATATCACGACCTACAAATAAAACTCCTATTTGTTTCCCTTCAGGATTTAAAACAGGTGTTAACTGGCATTGACTGACTTTTCCTTCACCTTCATATAGAAATTCATAATTGCCTTCTTTAAATGCCTTTTCAACTGATTCGACAATAACCGGCTCATTCTTATACACTTCACTTATACTTCGTCCCAGTGCCCATTCACCATTTATTCCAAATATAGATGTTCCACCAAAAAGCTTAATAATACGGTCATTGCCAATACTAATAAGTACACCGTTAAAATTACGCATAACAGTTTCTTGCCTCGAAAGAGATTCTCTGATTTCCATCTCCATACGTCTGCTCTCTGTAATATCTTCAGCTGTTCCTACAATTCTTACTGGAATCCCTTTAGAATCTCTCATTACAGATTTGATCATCTTTACGGTTCTAAGTTCATTCTTTCTAATCATCATGTCTTGGATATAAACAACTTGATCTGTTCTTTCTATAAGTACATCATCTTGATTTTTTATAGCTTGTACCAGATTTTTATCAAATATTTCATCGCTTGTATAACCAATTACTTGATTACGTTCTTTTCCAATCATTCTTAAGAATGCATCATTGCATCCTTCGTAAACTCCAGTATACGCATCCTTCCAATAAATCGCCTGATTCAGTACATCAATAACTGACTGAAGCATGATTTCACTTATTTTCAAGTTTTCTTCCGCAAATTCTCTGCCCATTGCAGTATCTACAATACCCGAAAAAAGCTTTAATATGTTTTTATCGCTTTCAGACCATTTTCTAGGCTTAGAAAAATTAGATATACCTACAAATCCCCACAATTCCCCTTTTAAATAAAGTGGAACATTCAAATGATAGAATTCAAGTTCCTCTTGAAAATCTAAACTGTATTCTCCGGGAGGCACAACAACTCCATCTGTAAACGTTGTATCATAATCATTCTCTAATAAATATTTTCTAACAAAATTTCCCCCTAGCTTCTCAACATCTAATCCTTTCAAGCTCGCTTTATTCTTTTTCCAGTTATGAACAAGACTGAAACAATCCCCTTCTTTAACATAACGATATATATAAGCCGAACTAACCTTAAGGAATTTAGCAATCATGCCCAGAACCTCTCCACATGCCTCATTTATGTCATCTATTCTTACAAATCTTTGTGCAATATCAGACATAAGTTCTTGCTGCTTTAAACGTCTCTCTACAGCCAGTTCTGATAAACTTAAATCTGTGACATCTATAGTTAGACCTATCATTTTCTCTGCTTGACCTTCTTCGTCATAAACCACCTTCATAGTATTTGATAAGTACCGTACAGTATCGTCATTAAAGGTATATTTAAATGTTCTGCCATTCATATCACCTACACCCTTCATGCCGTCTTTTAGGGCTGATATGTACTTTGTTTCACTTTTATCAACAATAGTCTCCATATATTCACTATATTTCGACATTGGCATTGGAGATTTTTCATTTATATTTATAAGTCTTGCTAAACCGTCATCAAAAGAAATCATATTCTCTTTTAAAGAAATCTCCCATACCCCTGCATTTGATGCCTCAAGTGCAATTTCTAAACGGCTTTTTACTTCCTCTAACTCTGCTACATCTTGAATTCTTTTTAATAGACTCGAAAAAACACTTGCAATTAGTCCTGCAAGCTGAATATCATCTTCATTCCATATATATTCACTATTTAGCATATCAAATTTTATTACACCCATAAAAGTTCCTTCAAAACAAATTGGGAGTATTAAGGATGTTCTTAATCCTGATTGATAACATGATGGAAAATATTCACATTGCTCTCCATATAATGTCAAGTACTGCTCATTTCCTTCAACTAATTTGTCATATATAATGTCACCCTTTTTAAGATTTTTTGAAGTCCACTGCGTAGTTAACCCTTTCATACTCTCTGCTTTATATTCATTTATAATATTAAGCATGCTTAAATCATCACTTGCCACTGCAAGCAATGCTTTATCATATTTCATAAATTCTGCTGTCCATTTTAAAGCCTTATCAATAAGAGCGTTAATATCGCCTCCCATAATAAAGCTCTGTGAGATTTTCGCCATCAATTCCTGTCGCTGTAGTCTTATATTAGCACTTTTTTCAGCCATACAATAATTTGAAATATCTACTGATTGTTGAAAATATGCCAGTCTTTCATCTGTCCAACGAGTAAGATATCCTACATTTTTAAGTGTACTTCCGCTCATAGGCCTCGTCGTTTCCCATTCATAAGGCTTTGTATCTTCTTCTTTTATCTTAGCTTTTGGACAAAAGCTACATCTTTCTTTGGCTCCCATAAGCACCTCGAAACATGTCTTACCCTTGTAATCTTTTATAACACCTACTCCTGAAGTGCATTTTTTATTCATATAAAGCATTTCATCTGTTTCATAGTCAGAAACATAAATATAAGCATCTAAATTATATAATATATTCTCATATACAGAATCTAAGCCTTTTAGATCATTATCCACACTATACCTCCAATCCATTAAAACAAGTATATCAAAAAGCCCTAATATTGTAAATAATTAATCTATAAATCATCAGGTATATATATTCCGGTCTCCAATTCATCACCTGTTTCTCCTTCTGGATTTGTCGGAGTTTCTTCTGTAACTTCTTCATGCTCACTTGTTTCTTCTTCACTGGTTTCATTTTCATTGCTTTCATTTTCGCTTGTTTCTTCTGTTGGTATCGTTTCCTCTAAAGTACTTGTTTCTTCTTGTTTAATATCTTTTTTATAATCTATAAAATCAACCATCTCTAGTCCTTCATGAATTTGACCCATATAATTTTTCCATATTTGTCCTGAAGCACTGATTAAATCACTTCCCATTTCTCTAGGCATATCATATCCACACCATATAGCAGTTGTGTAATATTTGCTATAACCGACAAACCACGAGTCTTTATTATCATTAGTAGTTCCTGTTTTCCCTGCACATATAGCGTTTTCGATTCCATAATTCTTTCCTGTTCCCCAGTTTAAAACATCCTTTAAAACATTGGTCATAGTTCTTGCTGCATTTTCTCTGTATATCACTTTTGAGTCATTACTATTATTGTCATTATTTAAAATTTCATTTCCAAACGAATCTATAATTTTAACTATACAGGTTGGATTTCTATAAACTCCATCGTTAGCTATCGTTGCATATGCACTTGCCATTTCATAAGTGGATACACCATATGTCATTCCACCTATCGACATTGCAGGAACATAATCACGTTGTACAATATGTGTAAAATTCATATTCAGAAGATAATTAATGCAGGATTTATATCCTATCTTTTCAAACATTTTCCAAGCTATGGTATTCTTTGATAAAACTACCGCTGTCCTTATCGTTATCTCTCCTGCATATGTATTGGGTGAGTTTACCGGTCCTCCCACTATTTTTTCATCTATCACCAATGAATCCGGTGTGAAGTTCCTTTCAAATAAAGGAGTATAAATCAGAATAGGCTTAATAGATGAACCCGGCTGTCTAAAGCTTTGATATGCTCTATTAAGTGTATATCCTTCGTATTCTTGTTCCCTTCCACCAACTACTGCAACTACATAACCGGTACTGTTATCAATACAAGTTGCACTTCCTTGCATTGAATATATACCTTCTTCATTTGTTTCATCACTTACTGACAATCTCTCATCTACTTCATTTTGAAGTTTTTGCTGCATCTGCATATCTATGGATGTATATATTTCATATCCACCTATAAATAAAAGAGCATTGCACTCGCTATATACTCGATTATACTCTTGCGTATATTCTTCTTTTTCCTCATCATTTGAAAAATTTTCTCTAAACACAAAGCCTTGAAGCTTCATAAGTTCCTTTGTTGCTGTATATCTAATAAATGTTTCCACATAATTATTCTTTATTTTTTGTTTGCTCTCTAGCTTTATAGTTTCTTTTAATGCACCTTCATAATCCTCTAAATTAATTATTCCGGCATCAAAAAGCTGCTTTAGAATTCTGTCACGTCTTTTTATTGTGTTATCCATATTTGTGAATGGGTCATATAATGTAGGATTATTAGGTATTGCACATAAAAATGCTGTTTGAGATAAACTTAGTTTATGAATATCTGTATTAAAATAACCTTCCGATGCCGACTCTATTCCATAATACCCATTTCCAAAGCAAATGTTATTTATATAAAATTCCAGAATTTCATCCTTAGTATATGTCTTTTCAAGTTCTCTTGCTATAAACATTTCTTTTATTTTTCTTGTAAGAGAAACTTCATGTGATAAATAAATATTTCTTGCAAGCTGTTGAGTAATTGTACTGCCCCCTTGCGTTACTTCACCTTCGTTTTGTATCAACACCATAAATGCCCTGAATATAGACTTATAATCTATTCCTGAATGCTCATAAAAACTTCTGTCTTCAGTAACCAAAAAAATCTCTTTGACCATATATGGAATATCACTAAATTCTAGATAATATGCTTCTTTGTCACCGCTTAACTTTGCAATAACATCTCCATCCACATCATATACTGTAGTAGTAAGTGATTGTGTAAATGCTTCTATCCCCTTAGTGTTTACAAGATTATCTGCTTCCACCATATATCCATATAAAATAAGCCCGTACTTTAGACAGACTCCAAGTATTGCCAAAAAGGCGACCGCAAGTGTCACCTTAATAGCTAAAAATATTTTTTGTTTTGTTGTTCTTTTCTTCTTTTCTTTTTTTGTCTTATAGCTCACAATTATTCACTGTTCTTGGAAATGGAATAACGTCTCTGATGTTACTCATTCCAGTTAAATACATTACGCATCTTTCAAAACCGAGACCAAAGCCTGCATGTCTTGTACTACCATATTTTCTTAAATCAAGATAGAAGTCATAATCTTCTTTATTAAGGTTCATTTCTTCTAATCTTGCTATAAGCTTCTCATAATTATCTTCTCTTTGGCTTCCACCGATGATTTCACCAATTCCTGGAACCAAACAATCCATAGCTGCTACAGTCTTGTTGTCATTATTCATCTTCATATAGAATGCCTTGATATCCTTTGGATAATCAGTTACAAATACTGGACGCTTATAAATTTCTTCTGTAAGATATTTTTCATGCTCTGTCTGTAAATCACAGCCCCATTCAACCTTATAGTCAAATTTATCATTATGCTCTTTTAATATCTCTATCGCCTCTGTATATGTCACACGTCCGAAGTCTGAGTTCAATACACTATTCAATCTATCTACTAAGCCCTTATCTACAAAGCTATTGAAAAATTCCATTTCTTCTGGTGCATTTTCCATAACATATCTAATAATATATTTAAGCATTGATTCTGCAAGCATCATATCATCATTTAAATCTGCAAATGCAATTTCAGGCTCTATCATCCAAAATTCTGCTGCATGACGTGTAGTATTTGAATTTTCAGCTCTGAATGTTGGTCCAAATGTGTATATATTTCTAAATGCCATAGCATAAGTTTCACCATTTAACTGACCTGATACTGTAAGGTTTGTTTCTTTATTAAAGAAATCCTTTGAATAATCAATCTTTCCATCTTCTGTCTTTGGAAGATTATCCATATCAAGTGTTGTTACTCTAAACATCTCACCTGCACCTTCACAATCGCTTCCTGTAATAAGTGGAGTATGAACATAAACGAAATCTCTCTCTTGGAAAAATTTATGAATAGCATATGCAATCATTGAACGTACTCTGAATACAGCCTGAAAAGTATTTGTTCTTGGTCTTAAGTGTGAAATTGTTCTTAAATATTCAAATGTATGTCTCTTTTTTTGAAGAGGATAATCACCTGATGATTGTCCTTCTATCTCTACTAATTCTGCCTGAATTTCAAATGGTTGTTTTGCATCCGGAGTAGCTACAAGTGTACCTTTTACAATAACTGCTGCCCCAACATTTAACTTTGATACTTCTTCAAAATTAGCTATTTTATCACTGTAAACTACCTGTAATGTTTCAAAAAACGTACCATCATTAAGCACTATAAATCCAAATGTCTTTGAATCTCTAATACTTCTAATCCAACCGCCTACTGTTATTTCTTTTCCTATATAATCTTCTTTACTTTTAAAAAGCTCTCTTACTGTTACTAAATCTACCATTATTATACTTCCTTCCAAACGTTATTCAATTTTTTATATTCTATCAAACATTGTAAAGTTTTTCAAGTTTTATTGTCCTAAGAACACCTTAGTTAATGGAGAATTTGAATCAAGTATCAATGTCTTGCTATCTCCTGAAAGTGATAATTTCGCTGCATCAAGTGCTCTTACAAATGAATAAAAATCACTCTTTGACTGGTCTGCATATGCTTGTGATAAAGTTTGCATATACTGAGCTTCACCTTCTGCTATAATTTGCTCTGCTTTTGCCTGTGCTTCTGATATCATTATTGATATTTCTTTATCTGTTTTATTCTTAATCATCTGTGATTCAGAACCACCCTCTGCTGTATACTGCGCAGCCATCTGTTCTCTTTCAGAAATCATACGCTCATATACTGCTGTCTTATTATCACTTGGCAAATCAAGATGTTTTGTTTCTACACTTAATAATATTATACCATACTGGCTCATACTATTTCCAACGCCTTGCATAATCTTTTCAGTTAAGTCACCATCTCTCGAGCTTATAACATCTGCCTGTGACATTGAACCGATAACTTCCTTCATAGAATTGTATACTGTTGTATTTATACGACTCTCAGCATTTGTTACAATGCCACTAAGTGTCTGTGCAAATAAAAGTGGATCTTCTACCTGCCATAATACATATACATCGGCAACCATTGTCTTTTTATCCATAGTAATAACATCCGATGTAGCTAAATCATAAAGCAAGGTCTGATTTGGTATCGTATCTGCTTCTTCTACAAATGGAATTTTAAAGCTTAAACCCGGCTCTGTAATGACTCTGTCTACTTTACCAAAAACTCTTATCAATTTATATTCATCGTTGTATGTAATAACAAGCGATGATGCTATTAAAAATATAGCTATAACTGCAACGAATACAGCTATCCATTTACCAATTTTCTTTTTCATAATGTATTTCCTTTCTATAAAACATCCTTTTTAGCCAAGAACGTTCTTGACATATTATTGTTCTGTTGTCTGCTCATTGCTATCTGGTAATGTAGAAAATGACCCTAATGGTAATAATTTTTGAACACTATTTCCATCGCCACTATCAATAATAACCTCAAGATTTGGAAGTACATCTTCCATAGCTTCATAGAACATACGTAATTTTGTTACTTCCGGATACTTTATATATTCAGCATACATTTGATTAAATCTTGACACCTGTCCTGTTGCTTCGTTTATTCTCTCTTGTTTACTAGCCTCTGCTGACTGTAATACCTGGTCTACATTTGCTTCTGCCGCTGGTAATTTTTCATTTCTATACTTATTCGCATTATTTATAGCAGTTTCTTTACCCTGCTTTGCTGTTTCAACTGCCTTAAATGCTTCCATTACTTCTGCCGTTGGTGGCTCTGCATCCTGCATTGTTATATTAACAAGATATATTCCTAAGTTTTGTTCATCTAATCTCTTATTAATCATTTCCTTAATTTCAGCCTGTATTTCGCTCTTTCCTGTAGTTAATACACTGTCTACCTCTGAGTTTCCTACAACTGTTCTAATACAGCTCTGCGCTATATTTTTAAGAATTCCTACAGGGTCTTCTGACGCATATAATGTAAGTATTGGATCTGAAACTTGATATTCAACAAAGAAGTCTACATTTATAAAATTATAATCTGATGTAATCATAAGTGACTCATCTTCAATGCTTTCACCTGTATTGATATCATAACCAATTGCCAACCCTTTAATCGTAGTATCTACCTTTTCTACCTGCTGTATAAATGGAAATTTAAAATGTAATCCTGATGTAGATACTGTCTTTGCATTACCAAATGTAAGTAGTACTGCTTGTTCCTGTTCTCTTACTTGGTATGTACAGTTAAACAATAAAATAATTGCTACTACTGCCACTACCACTCCGATAACAATCTTTTTCAATTGTTCTGATGTTAATTCAATATTCATTTGTCCCAATTCTCCTTTTCTTTAGAACTTACTAAGATTTGCAAATCTTGTGTATTCTGCCTGCCATGCAAGCTCTACTGTTCCAACCGGACCATTTCTTTGCTTAGCTACTATAACTTCCGCAACACCCTTTTTCTCTGATTCTTTATTATAGTATTCATCTCTGTATAGGAACATAACTACATCGGCATCCTGCTCGATAGCTCCAGATTCACGCAAATCCGAAAGCATCGGTCTTTTATCATCACGCTTTTCAACTGCACGGCTAAGCTGTGATAGCGCTATAACCGGAACGCTCAACTCTCTTGCTAATGCCTTTAGTGAACGTGAAATCTCTGAAATTTCCTGTTGTCTGCCTTCATTTGATCTAGTTCCTCCACTCATAAGCTGAAGGTAGTCAATAATAATAACTCCCAGATTTTGTTCCATTTTATATTTTCTGCACTTTGAACGCAGCTCTGCTATCGAAATACTTGGTGTATCATCTATAATAAGATTAGAATTACCAATCAAATCCGCACTTTCTATAAGCTTTTCCCAATCCTCATCTGTAAGATTACCATTTCTTAAAACCTGTGCATCTACTTTTGACTCAAGTGAAAAAATTCTGTTTACCAACTGTTCTTTTGACATTTCCAGACTAAAAATTGCAGTTTTAACATGTTGCTTTATCGCCATAGCCTCTGCCAAATTTAGAACGAACGCCGTCTTTCCCATAGATGGTCTTGCGGCTATCAAAACCAAATCTGAAGGCTGCATTCCTGATGTTTGAAAATCCAAGTCTATAAAGCCTGTAGATATACCTGTTACAGTTCCACCTGCTTTTGAAGCTGCTTCGATTTTTTCCAATGCATTGATAACTACCTGCTTAATCGGAACAAAGTCTCCGCCTCCCCTTGACTGCATTAAATTAAAAACTTTCTTTTCTGTATAGTTCATTATATCGTCTATAGGTTCTCTAGACATATAACACATTCCAGAAATTTCATCATTTAACTTTATTAGTTTTCTTAACTGCGATTTTTCTTTTACAATATTCGCATAATGCCTTACATTCGCCGAAGTCGGTACCGCTGTTAATAGTTCTCTAATAAACTCCATGCTTGAAAGTTCAGGCGGTGCATTCATCTCCCTAAGCTTTTCCTGTAAAGTAACTAAATCAGTGGGTTTTCCTGCCTTGTATAATTCACTCATTGCCACAAAAAGTAGTCCATATTGACTTCCATAGAAATCTTCTTGTGTAATAATTTCTGTGGCTGATACCACTGCTTCAGAATCCATTATCATCGAGCCTATAACCGACTGTTCTGCCTCAATATTGTGAGGCATTACCTTCTTTATTAATGCTTCATCCATAACGGTTCTCCTTAGTATTATTTATCTTCTTTAACTTTTACAGTAAGCTTTGCTTTAACATCTTTATGTAACTTTAAATTTATAATATGAGTTCCGATAGTTCTTATAGGCTCATCTAACTCCATTTTCTTTTTATCAAATTCATATCCTAATTGCTTTTTTGCCGCCTCTGAAATTTCCTTCGTAGATATAGAACCAAATGTTCTCCCGCCTTCTCCTGACTTTATCTTAAGTACAATTTCTTTTTCCTCTATTTCCTTTGCCAATGCTTTTGCTTCTTCAAGTCTTTCTTGAGCAAGCTTTTCCTCATTCGCCTTTTTAAGTTTTAAATCATTTAAATTCTTACTTGTAGCTTCTATTCCAAGATTTTTCTTAAAAATAAAATTTCTTGCATATCCATCATTAACACTAACTATCTGTCCTTTTTTCCCTAATGTCTTTACGTCTTCTAATAAAATAACTTCCATAATAGCCTCCAATCTTTATATTGCTTCTTCTGTCATCATTTCCTGTATTGTGTCTTGTATAAGTTTTTTAGCATCATCCATAGTCATATTTTCTAATTGAGCACCTGCTACATTCATATGACCGCCTCCACCAATTCGTTCCATTATTAACTGAACATTTATATCATCTATTGACCTTGCACTTACATATATTTTATCATTATACTCAGTAAGTACAAAAGATGCATTTATGCCATTTATATTAAGCAATTCGTTTGCTGCTTGTGCACATACTACTGTTGGGCTTTCTATATCATCTGCCGGACAATCTGATATAGCAAAATTGTCAAGAAAGACTTTCGCCCTGCTTAATGACTTAGCTCTTGCTTGATACTCAGAAATATCATTTCTAAACATCATCCTTACTCTTGTTACATCTGCACCGTTTCTTCTTAAGTATGCTGCTGCCTCAAATGTTCTTACACCTGTTTTTTGTGCAAAATTATTGGTGTCAATCATAATACCGCCATACATAGCATCAGCTTCCACCTGCTTAAGCTTAATTCCATCATGAATATATTGAAGAATTTCAGCTACCATTTCACATGCCGAAGATGCATATGGTTCAATATAAGATAACACTGCATTTTCAACAATCTCCATGGTCTGTCTATGATGGTCTAGTACCACTACTGATTTACATAGTTTTAATAGTTCTGGACATTCTGTATAACTTGGTCTATTTACATCTACAATAACTACTACAGTATTTTGGTCTACCTCTTCTACTGCTTCATTACTTGTAAGGAATAGGTCTTCTTCATACTCATCGCTTTCCATAAACCTATTTGCCATAGGCCTAAGTGTTGTTGTAATATCATTTAAGACAATATGAATCTTCTTGCCCAAAGACTTTGAAGCCCTATATATTCCTATAGCTGCACCAAATGAATCAATATCAGCTATCTGATGCCCCATAATAATAACTTTATCTTTTGATTCAAGTAATTCACGAAGGGCATGTGCCTTTACTCTTGCTTTTACTCTTGTATTCTTCTCTACTTGCTTTGATTTACCTCCATAGTAGTAAATCTTATCTCCGTCTTTTAAGACTGCCTGATCTCCGCCTCGTCCCAATGCTAAATCCATTGCTATTCTTGAGAAATCCTGACTCTGGCTGTATGTTTCAGCACCTGCTCCTAAGCCAATGCTTATAGTTACATTCATCTCATTTCCAACATTTACTGTTTTGACATCATCGATAATTGAAAATTTATCTGACTGTAATCCATCAAGATATTTACGTCTAAATGCAACAAAATATTTATCTTTTTCTACTTTTTTTACAATACCATCTAGACCGGAAATAAATTTGTTTATTCGTCTATCTATCAATGCAGTTAATAATGAAGACCTAACTTCTTCCACACTTTGAAGTGCTTCTTCATAATTATCTATATAAATAAGTCCTGTAACCAGTTTTCCATCGGCAAGTTCTTTCATAAGGGCTTTGTTTTCTGTTTCATCAAAGAAATATACTGCCACTAAATATTCTCTTCCCGAGTCAATTTCCAAAACCTTTGCATTATCAAATACACTCTTTGTGCTTAAACGCTTAAACTGAAGCCTATAATTTCTCTTATCTATAATAATGTTTTTCTTTTCCATCTCATCTTCATCATCAAATTTAAAGGTTTCTTCTCCTACATCCGGAATAATATCCAATAAGTTCTGACCTTTACTTTTTCCTTCAAATAGCTTTTCTAGTTCATTATTACTCCATAAAATATTACCATTTTGCTCAATTAAAGCATATGGAATAGCCAAATCTTTAAGCAGTTCTTTTTGAACCTGCGCATAATCAGTTGCGAACCTAATAAGCTCCTGAATAATCAATGGTTTATTTACGAAAAACATCACCAATGCTGTTGCAACATAAACTAACGACAGCACTGATAATACTATCCCTAATGGCCTTACTTCTGTAATTATATATATGCTTGTACAAAACATCAATATTCCCACTACTATCGGAAATAATAAATGTGTAAAAATCTTTCCCTTTAACTTTAATTTACTACTCATTAAACACCCTTGCCTTTCTAGCGATTACATCCATCGCGAAACAAATACTCGTTTAGTATAACATACTAGTGTTGTTTTCGCAACTTTAGCAAATAAAAATAGGAAACAAAAAAACAGGCTATTAAAATTAATCTTAGTTTTTTTCATTCTTTATTTCTATAGTGATTTTTGCTATAATTATTGTATTACTTATTTTCTGGAGGAACTATTTTGAAAAGTATTGAAAATACATATGGTGAAAATGTTATTAAACTTGCATTGCTTTATGCAAATCATGAATGGGAGGCTACTGAAAAAAACATTATGCATGGATTAGATTCAAACGGCATCCCTGTTGATACCCCTGACGTTACTTGGAGTGGGAAAGAATTAAATTGTGGGTGGTACAAGCCAAATGAAACAAATACAGGAATACCTTATAGTTGGGGTGGTGCTTCGACTATAGAAGATTTTGATAATGGTCTATTATCAGGCAAATATGCTGGTAATGTTCCGGAAGATAAATCAAGGCGTGGTAGTTATGATTGTGTCGGTGTTGATTGTTCTGGATTATTAACAATATGTTGGGACCTTCCTAAAAAGATATCGACTAGAGATATTCCTAATGTGGCACATAAAATAGAAGCACTTGACGACATACGCCAAGGAGACGTATTCGCCAAGATTGGAAGCCATGTTATGTTTTTCAAAGAATTTAGTGATGTCCAAAAGAGCTCTGCTATTATTATCGATTCCATAAGAAGCACTGGGAAGGTTAGTGAGAGGATCGTTAATATCGACGAGCTTTTTAGTAAAGGGTATGATATATACCGAAAAATGATTTAGTAATCCTAACACATATTATTCTATTCTGCCTCAACGGTTCTTTTCACTATCCTAAAGATTTCGAACTCTGCAGGTCTAATAGGCGATATGCCAATAGTACATATTAAATACCTATTATCAATATCTTCCTGTGTCATAGTATTTCTTCCAACATTTACAAAAAACGCTTCTTCTGGCGACGTACCCACAAGTAAGCCTTCTCTCCATAAAAAGGACAAAAATAAATCAATGGTTCTACTTACCCTTGCCCAGAGAACTTCATCATTTGGTTCAAATAAAACCCAGTCTGTATTTACTTTTATAGACTCTTCAATAAATATTAATAGTCGCCTTACATTAACATATTTATATTTTGGATCACTTGACAATGTTCTTGCTCCCCACACACGGATACCTTGTCCCGGCAGGGATTTAATAAGGTTTATTCCCTTTGGACTTAAAATGTCCTGCTCACTTTGATTAAACATACAGTCTAATCTCGTGCATCCCCGTATTACTTCATTTGCCGGTGCCTTATGAACCCCTCTTGTATTATCAGTTCTTGCATATATTCCAATCACCGAACCTGATGGCGGCATGAATATAGACCTTTTTTCCAGTTGGTCATAGAACTCAACCCAAGGATGATACATTGCCCCATAACTGCTGTTATATAGATTCTTATGATTTATAATATCATCAACACTTTTCAATTCTTTTGGTATATCTAATACCGCAAACCTGCTACCAAGATTTTCACAGTGAGAAATCAAAGCTGTCTGTACATTTTTATCTGTAATTCCGGGAACTGCCATTATTGAAACTATACCATTATCTAAAAATGACTGAATACCTGTCCTTTTTCCTGGTTCGTTATCTGCACCAATGAAATCTGCTGATGAAATATCTGATACCAAACCATTACTTCCTCCTATAAAAGACACCTCAATTTTGTTTTTTTCTTCATCCCCTGAAAGTTCTTCAAAAGAGTGTATTATCCCTTCTTGTTCCCCTTTTATGTATTCCACAATAATTAAATCTGATTTTTTAATCTTTTTTTCAATAAAATTTGGAGCAAATGCATTCAAAGAAATTTTCTCATATGTTTCCACAATAATATCGCATCTTACTTCTAAATCAATTTCCAAATCGGTAGTTTCTTTTAACGCCAACCCAGTAGTCGGCGTTATTATAATTTTAATACTATTTCCCCATATTCCTGGATTTTTGGCAGTAAACTTTATAACATACTTTCCAGCCGTAAAATTCCCTACTGCACATTTTGCATCTTTAGGCGAGACACGAGTCACAAAACATCTGGAACCTCCGTTAAGGAAGAAATGCTCTACAGCGTAAGCCAAAAATCTATATTTACCATACTCCTCCTCAGACAAATATCCGCCATATTTCCTTTGAAACTCCCCCATGCTTGTTATCAACTGAGGACTGCCTTCTACCGGTCCTTTCTGAGCCATACCGATAAATCCAGCTATACTAGTTTCTACCCCCTCCATAGGTCTGGTTCTAGAATTAAATTCCTCTACATAAACTCCCGGTGATAAATATTCTGCCATACTATTTCCCAATTTCTTTATCTCTTCCCATTAACTTAAATAGCTAATTTTATAAGAAATCGGTTCCTCCTTATATAATATATTTAGGTTGATAGAGGTAACCTATAATCCTTTGTTAACTGTATATTTATGTTCTTTCATATCAAGCTCTTAGATGAAGTCACGTATAATATGTAAATAAACTTATCATATGAATTTAAATGCGTCAATATGATTAATTTCAAATTCAAAGTTTGTTCAAATAGCACTTTGGTAATTTTCCTATGCAAGCAAAAAGGTGTACAAGTTGCACACCTTTTTTTGCTTACACTGTATTCTTATCCTCTTATTATCTCAAGCTAAGTACTTATACCTCTCTTGAATAAAATTCTAAAATATCCAAAATGCACTTTTTATATATGTTTCCGTTCAAAACATCTCCGTTAGGATTAAAACATAGTGACCAGACATCTCTTGGATCATCTTCTTCATACGGATTAATATACTCTGTATTTTCATCGAAATACTCGCTTAAGTATTTCTTCGCATTTCCTTCAGGCCAAATAACATTGCCTGATGATACATCAAATCCGCTTTTTGTAAAATCTAAAAGGATTTCTCTTGTCCTTTTATTATATGGATTATCATCCTCTTTGCTCACAAGCCATGCGGGATGAAGCTTAATCAATATCCCCTCATCTCTTACGCAATCAGCAAAGAATTTGACAAAATCTAACGGTATTGTTTCCTCATGAAAAGCATCCACAGAAAGCATGATATAATTCAAACCACTTTCAGCTAGCATGTGTGCAACTTCCTTTATTCGTTCCTTGCTTTTGCTAAAGAACCCATTAGTAATCATTTCCCTTTGGGGTATTCCGGCTTCAGTCGCAGCTGCATGAATCTTACAAACATCCTCTGGATATAACAATGGTTCTCCACCAAATGTCATTAAAGATTGTATCTGATAATTTGAAGATATATCTATTATCGCCTTTGAGACACAATCACCATTAATATGTTCGCTAAAAGCACGATGTTCACCTTGGGAACAATGCTTGCAACGTCCTGTACATGCCTTTGTTACTACAAACTCAATTCTATTTAAATTCTTGAAATATTCATTCATTATTAACTACCTCACTGTCAAAAATATTTTTTTATAAGTTTCTATATTCTTGAATGATGCAGTTCTGACAACATAAGCAAAGCCTATATTAACCTCGATACAACCTGCTGTCAGTTTTCGAACTGCATCGAGTAGTTACATCGTTTTCTCACCTGAATTCTCCTTTCGTGTTAATATTACATAATATCAATTACTATTTTTTTACATACTTCACAATAGTATGACTCGACAGAATTGCTGTCTAAAAAATTTGTTAGTTTTATACCCTTTTTTAATTGGTGAAAAGGGGTGTAACTATTTTCACCTGGTATCCATTTCAAGGCATATCTGTCTCCGCAGATAACTCCTTTTGTCATTTCTGCTTTGCAATATGGACAATTCATGCTTTCACTTGATATCTTGTTTAGAAATATCTTGACTCCTTCCAAAAAAAGTATTCCATCTTCTTTTCATGATATAACAAATCTAGCAATTTTGCAATATAGTTGTTACTAACACTGTTGCATATATGTATATACCAATAATATGATAAAAATTACATTGCTTTATAAAGTTCATTGGTGTCATATAAATTTATCTCTCTCCCATAAAATTTAGCGGAACTGAAAAGCTTCCATAACAATGTGGACATACCACTTGCATAGTTGGAGTTTCTACATCATTAATTCTTTGATACATATCTTGTAAAAAAGCTAAATCTGCCGTAAATAATCCTTCAAGTCTTGTTGCATTTACCACATCTAAGCCTTCTATTTCTGTGATAACTTTAGATAATATTACAATTGTCAAATATGACGGATTACTTAAGACTCTAGGGTCTCTTGTTGCACTTATTTCATCTCCTGCTGTTGCCAATCGCATTTTGCCCTTTTTATGTACATTTCCATTCTCATCCACATATCCTCTTGGAAGTTCAAAATCATATATAGTATTCATTTTTTCCTCTTTTCATTTTGACTATTACAAGTTTGCTATTTCTTAATTCGGAATTACCAACTTTTCATTTGCAAGTTCCACTGATTTAATAGCAACTTCATTTGCCATTAAATTTAAATCTGGAGCACTATATTTTGTTACCCATGCATTTGTAAGTACCCAAACTTTGCTACCTGTTATTGACATTACTGCATTTTGTGGTGAACCACCATTTATGTCTATTAGTTCTATCGAAACATTTGCTCTTGGCATTTTACCTCGAAATTCAGTTACGTCTACATTCGTTTCTACACCACTTACCTCATTAAATGTTGCTGTTCCATTCACTCCCTCTACCGTAACACGGAAGATCATTTTTGTTAAAGGATATGATAATCCTACTTTGTTTTGATGTGTTGCCATCTTTCCTCCGTTTCAAAGCAAGTGTAATTCTAAAGATTACATATTATTTGTTAACTACTATTTTATCACAATTATTTCGATTTTCAACTTTAGAGCACAAAAAAACATCGTTTCGAAAAACAAAGATGTAATGAATGTCAGATATTCAACAGTTGCTATGTGCCTACTCGTTCCTAGACGCACTTGGGACTTTCGCCCATTATGTATCTCCTGCGGCGAGCAAATAAAAAGACCCATAGTTCCAAAAAACTACGGGTCAAACTTAAAAAAAATCGCGTCAAAGTTGGGTCAAAACTCAATCTTCAACCTCTCAAAGCTCTAAAATCAAAGCTTAATCTAATGTGTAAGGCATTTCTGAGGAAAGTTGAAAATACAAAATAAAATGTAGGATTAACGGCATTTTAATTTTGTAATAATCCTACATTTTTATTATACCATTTACACAATTCTTCACCTTATACTTTTTTATAAATTCTGTCCTTGATATTGTATCGTTACAACATAAACTATTTTACTAACTTCATCAATACGAAAAATAGCAATATAGTTATCAATCAACAACTGTCTGTAACCATTTCCAGCATATCTACCTTCATTACGTTCTTGGTGGGATTGCGGAAAGATGCTTAAATTCAAAATAGCCTTTTTAATTCTATCAGTCTGTCCTCTAGCATTTTCAAGAGATGATTTCTCATTTGCTATATACTCGTAAATACTATCTAATTCGCGTATTGCTCTAGGATTAACATTCACCCTATATTTATCCAAAATGCTTTTTCTCCAATTCTGTAAAAACAACAGTTGCATCAATCGCTTCTGCTCCTTGTGACATTTCCTGTTCGGATTCAAAAATAGCTTGATCAATGCGGTTGATTCTTGCAAATTTATCATATAGTTCACTACTCATTACAACCAAGTCGCTATATCCATTTTTTGTAATAAAAATAGGCTCCTGCACCTTGTGTGCAATATTCGAAATTTCAGTTGTATTTCGTAAATCTTTAATTGGCATTATAAGTGGCATAATATTTCACTCCTTTCCTTGTCATAATTATAGCATCATTATGCACTAAAAACAATAAAAATATGTAATTAAATTATGAAAAACTGCCATTCAATACTTTTCACTTCATTTCAACGTAAAAAGACCCATAGCTTCGAAAAACTATGGGTCAAACTTACAAAAAAGTTGTGTCAAAGTTGAGTCAAATCCCAACCTTCAACCTCGCAAAGCCTCTAAAATCAAGGGCTTAGTCTAATGTGTAAGGCATTAAAGCAAGTATAGAAGAAGTCAGCACCATATACGCACCATTCCTTTTGTTGCTAGGTTTTTTAAGAAAAATTAGGTACTCATTGGCACCATTAACGCACCGTCTTGTACATAAATATGAGTCAAAAGTTGTGTCAAAAGGTAGGAAATTAACCGATTTTAGAGTCGAGTTTCAATTTCTACTTTAATGTCAACAATTACTTTTCTCAACATACTAAAATGATTTTACAAATTCATTCTAGCAAATCATACTTCAAAATTCTTCAAAATTCTTCAAAAATTCTTTTTCACATACAACTTTTGTATTTATGCCGTATGCCGCATATAGAAATTCCGATTTATCCCGTGTATATTTATCTTCCGAGACAAAATACTGTCCTTTAGATGCATAAAAACAATGATTTCCATCTCTTACGATATTATCCAATGTGTTTTTACCCTTTTTGAGTTTTTCTTTGAATAAAGGATGCATATCAAGAAGCATATATCCTTGAACTAGTAATTGTTCTAGTCCTAATGGGGACTTATTATTAAGCGAAAACCATCGTTCTGCAATTTTAGCCCATCTCTCTTTTAAATATTCTTCACTATCTTGAAAAGAACTTAAAAATGGATAAAGATGAAATAGTAAATTTTCTAAGCGTTGCAATTCCTTATAAGAATTCACTTGATTTAACTGGTTTTCCAAATCCAGTTTTTCTATATAATCCCTAAACTCTTTGTATTTTTTAGTATCAAAAAATATTTTATTATATAATTCTTGTATAAATGTATCCATCCCATCTGCTGAAATTCTTCCACTCTGTTCTTTCAAGAAGTCATACATAGGGTGTGTTTTATCAATCCGCTCCATGTCGACTTGAAATGAATATGGAAAGGAGTTTTCAATATTAATAGTGTCATTTTTTTCTCTAGATATATATTCATCAAAACACTTATGTATAGATTCTATCCCTAACGCTGGTTCATTATTATAAGTTCCCACACAAACTGAATCACTTATAGTTTCTACAAATATGAAATCCTCCTTTACTTTGTCATAATACTCTTCCGAGTAACGATTTGCTCTATCATATATATGTGCAGAACTAAATGGAAATTTATATTTCTTCTTTAATTTAACGACCAGCTCTTTAAATTGTTTATCTAGTTCAACTTTATCTATGCGTGGTTCTTTCATATATTTAATAACATTCCAGTCCAAATAAATATATTTGGACTGGGATAGTCTTTTATTTGACCCCAATACTCTCACCAGCCTTTACTATAATGTTTTACAGTTCCATAACTGGACGCACAACTTCATCTGTTTCGCCATCTATCAGTTTTCCAGTTACATACTTTTCAAAAATCCCCAAAGATAAACAGGTCACAATACCATCTTCATCACGTAATTCCATCTCAATCGGTTTTGAAGATAAGAACAACATATGAACAGATATTTTTTCACTTGTTCCTATGAAATCTTTTATTTTCTCTGGTTCTGACAAAACTAAATCATATCTTCTACGACAATGATCGTAATATCCTTCTTTTTCAAACATCTTGGTATAATCTGTAACCATTCCACTTGAATTCAACGAATCCGAAAAATATTTTGATTCAATCAAAAATAACTCCTTTTCATTCTCATCGTAATATACAATATCAAAATCCCCATAATTTATTTCACGCTCACCAAAAATCCTATAGTACTGAACATCCTTATAATCAATTTTAGGAGTATAATATTTGTTTAATATTTCCCTTGCACGATCAACCAGAATATCTGATAATTCCTTATTTCGTTTTTCCATAGCTTTCGTTAGATAATCTGATTTGTTAGGATTTGTATAGCACATCCCTCCATTACTAAAATAAGAAACCCATAGCTGTTTAGCCTGTTCTAAAGCCCCATATGAAATGAGTACATTGCCATCATCTAAGCCAATAAATGGTCTAATCTCGTGCCTATATTTATTAGCTCCAATAATCCATATTATTTTTTCAGCTTTTCTCAAATGTTGCTTTATTTTTTCTCTTGTCAAAACAAAACTATCATAAAATTCTTCTCCATCTTCTATCTTTGGATTCGTATAACTTTCTACCGAAGAAATAAATTCTTTTTTAGAAATTATAGTTAACGACTTATCATCATCTCGAAGTTGATATTTATGAAAATTTCTTATTGCAGCTAAAAACAATAAAAACTGCACTTTATTTTCAGAGAAAAAACCCTTACCAAACTCCGAATCATTTGCCTCAATAGTCAATGGTATATCTACCAAAGCATTCTGATTACCCACGATAGCAGTATTAAAGTAAATAAACGGGTGATATTTTAATACTTCTGCTGGTACGTCGTTTTGAGGAAATAATTCCAATCCATAAAATGTATTTTTCTCATCAATTTGCTTTGACAACATCAACAAGGAAATTGCACGTGAAGCAAAACCATACAGATACATATCTATTATTATTGCACAATCCATAATAAATTCTTTTTTTACATTCAGTTTTTTCACATCTAAGTCGTGTTGATACAATACACAATTTTCTATCCAAATATTGCAAGCTTCAATTATATTTCTCTCAATGTTTCTATTATTCTCAAATATATCCCCTACCTTTTCACTGTCTATGTTTTCTTCAACAAGTTTTATACGAGCTTCTTTTTCTTTTAAATAAACAGAATGTACTTCATCAAAAATAAAATATAGTTTCAACAGGATTCCATATGTATTCTCTGTCTTTAAGCGATTTACCATTTCATTTTGAATTGTCGTGGTAATATTTATAAGAACGTCCAGTGCCTCACTTCTATCCTCAATTTTTCTATTCTCTTTTCCAAAGAAAAATTCAAATCTTTTTATCAATTCCTTACGTGGTATTCTCATACCATCCCAAAATGACCTATTTTGAAACATTATCATATTTTTCCTCTCATTTATTCGTTATATTGTGTGTATTTTTTTCAATGCATCATATTTCGATTGAATTGTCACTTCAACTTTTCTCTTATCAATAAAAATAATTTCCTTAAAAAGCTCTTTATGTTTTTTAAGGGCTACATCATAGACATAATTTAAGCTATCCAAAAATTTTTCATTCATAATTCGTTACTTTTTATTGTTAAATTTAAAGTTGTCAAGTTCTTAACATCTAAAATATCAATCGAGTCACTCTATCTATTTTTCCTTATGGAGCAATTTTTGCCAAGTTTCCTCTAATAGTTTATATCTCCAATTGTTAAGTATATGATTATCTTTACATTCTTCATCAATCAAAGGATAATAGCATGCTTTATGAATCTTAGTGCCCTTTTGTCGTAGTTTATTTTTATATATATATATACATTGTCTTCTTGTTGATTTTTCGTATTTGGGCCAAGTCCTTTACATAATACCAATTGCAATATTTCATTAGTATTATGTATCTTAATAAATTCTTTACTCGGATGAACATTTCCACTATTATAATCAATGTGGGGTCTAATAGTTTCAGCATAAGAAACTCTTTTTTCTATTATATTCTTAGATGCTTCTAGTCTAATCTCTTCTGTTATTCGAAAGAAGCTCAAACAAATATTGTCGTAGATTATTTTCTTTTCCTCATGATTAACAATTTTATATTCATACCATTCTATATCTCTCAAATTGTCTCTTCCATAATGTAGCTTCGAGTCAAGTTCTAACTTTATTCCATCTCCAACAAATAGTTCAGATGGTAAGCTTTTTATATCAATCATATACTTCTTCCTCTCAGTAGTAATACTACTAAATTATACCACAAACAATCACGAAAAAAAAGGTATTGAATACTCACAAGTACATATTCAACACCTTTAAATGAAGCTCATTTTTTCTACTGTCTAAATTACCTTTTAAAAAGCGACTATTTGCTCCCAAATCATTTTTCATCTTACCAATCACAGCATTCCCTCTACTGCCTTCAATATTTTCTTATTATTTTGCGATTGGCAATGCGTATAAATATCTATTGTTGTTCTTATACTTCTATGACCTAATATTGTTTTTACAACATCATATGGAGTTTCCTTTTCAACCAATCTAGTCGTAAAAGTATGTCGCCAGTAATGAGCTGTATGTTTTCTTATAACAATAGGCTCTCTATTCTCTTCTTTTGCTCTTGATACTTCCCATTCATTGGCTCTTTCTACAATCTTCTTTGTCACCCTAGCAATAGCTTCATTTGTATAAGGCATCCCTTTTCTAGTTGTAAACACAAAACCCTTGTAACCATCTATCTTAACATCATCTCTAATGTTCATTTGTTTTTGATATCTTCTCTGCTTTTCAAATAATTCATAAGCTTCATTAGACATTGCGATAGTCCTCTTAGAACTTGTTGTCTTAGGAGTTGATACAAAAAATTCGTGCTTTCCATTTCCTCTATCCCTATAATTCATAGAATGATTAATATCAATCTCTCTTCTCTCCATATCTACATCTTTCCAAGTTAATCCCATTAATTCACCAAATCTACAACCAGTACATAAATATATACCTATTAGTGACAGATACACATTTTGCCAAGTACCTTCAATACGTAAGAACTCCAACATTAGCTTAATTTCTTCTTTTGTCAAAGCATCTCTTTCTTCTTTCGGAGCCGCCTTGATTTCTTTCATTATGTCAATACACGGATTCATATGAATTACGTCATCATAGACTGCTTGCTGACAAGCTCCGTACAACATACTTGCTAAACCTTTTAATGTTGTTTGCGACAAATCTTTTCTATCAGCTAATTCTTTAAACGTTACTATTACCATACTTCGTTTTAAATCTTTTAATGGCATTCTTCACATAACAGATCCTTTTATATACCACTCATAATTTCTTATGTAATTTTGTAATGTCGTATCTTTGACCTTATCCTTTTTATAAAAATCCACATATTGCGGATACCACTCATCCAAGGACAGCTTTCCTATATTTTTAACCATTCCACTTTGTAGATTGTAAATTTATTATGCTCATATTCTTTTACAAAAAAATGATAATGATATAGTAACCATTACATCATAGCAGCCATAGGAAAACAATGTGCACATATTTCAGATTCCCACTCGTTATCCTTTATATAGTTCCAAGCATCTCGCAGAGAATCAAATTCTTTTTTGAAAAAACCACTCTTCTTGCTTTTTGCTTGTATTTCAGGACAAGTTTCTGCATGAACAGAACAGAGGTGAGGTTTTGGCTCGTTATTATGTGTGACAATATATTTCATAAAATCTATCCTCCTATGTTAAATGATTTTGTTTTAGTATAGCATTTAAACTTTTGCCTGTAAAGATGTAATGAATGTCAGCATTCAACAGTTGCTATGTGTCTACTCATTCCTAGACGCACTTGGGACTCTCACCCATTATAGCCCCTTTCATTGAGCAAAAAAAGACCCATAGCTTCGAAAAACTATGGGTCAAACTTACAAAAAGTTGTGTCAAAGTTGAGTCAAAACCCAACCTTCAACCTCGCAAAACCTCTGAAATCAAGGCTTAGTCTAATGTGTAAGGCATTAAAGCAATATGTCTTGCTCTCTTAATTGCAACTGTAAGAGCTCTCTGATGTTTAGCACAGTTTCCTGTAATTCTTCTAGGAAGAATTTTTCCTCTTTCAGATACGTATCTCTTTAATTTATTTGTATCCTTGTAATCAATAACGCTGTTATTCTTGTCTCCACAGAATACGCATACTTTTTTTCTTCTACGCATTGGTCTTCTTTTCATAGAACCATCGCTAGGACCTCTATTTGATCTATTTTCTGGCATAATTATTACCTCCTAAATTTTTAGTTAAATGGCAAACCTTCGTCTTCTACACCATCTGGTATATTCATAAAACCATCTCCTGCTGCACTGATTGGCTCAGGTCTTGATGTTGGTGCATAGCCTTGGTCTCCACCGTTACTTCCTTTGCTTTCTGCAAATTCAGTATTTTCTACCACAACTTCTGTTGTGTAAACTTTATTACCATCTTTATTTGTATAGCTGCCTGTTTGAATACGTCCTTCAACTACAAGTTTTGTACCTTGATGAGCGTATCTTTCACAAAATTCAGCTGTTTTCCCAAATGCCACACATGATATAAAATCTGCTGACTGCTCGTTCGCATCACGCTTAAAACGACGGTCA
>JAVBUL010000251.1:0-9091 GCA_031555415.1 Lachnospiraceae bacterium
ATTTCTAAAGAAATTTCACAGATTTCAGCAAAGACACAGATGCTTTCACTTAATGCTTCTATAGAAGCGGCAAGAGCAGGAGAAGCAGGTAGGGGATTTAACGTGGTAGCGTCTGAAGTAGGAAACTTAGCTAAGCAAACAAAAAATTGTACAGCTAGGTCGGATAAGGCGGATAAACAGGCATTTGAACAAGCGGAACTTAATAAGAAACAAATAGATGGCATACACGAAGATTTAACTAGATTTTCTAAAGCATCAGTTCTATTTTCAAGCGAAATTTCTAAAAGAACAAATATTGAACAGAGTGATTTTATAATATCTTTACTTGCAAAAAGACTACAAGATCATGCAAATTTCATATTAAACTTAATAAATAATGCAGGAAAAATACCAAATCTACCTGACCACCATCAATGTGCGCTAGGTGTTTGGTATGATGCAAATAAATCTAAATATAATGATATGAAAGAATTTGTAGATTTAGACAGCCATCATGCAAAGTTTCACCAGATAGGTAAAGAGTTTAATGCAACTATGAATATTGATTGTATTTGGGAGCTGATAGAAATATCACATGAAATACTAATGTGTTTCTTTAGGCTAGTGGAAGCCTTTGAGGTAAGAATTGCCAATGATCCAGATAAATATTTTGTCTAAATACTAGGCAAATTGCATAAATAAAATAGTATACATGTTTGTATTTTTGCACAAAAAAAAGAAGAAAGGAAATTTCACTGGAAATTTCCTTTCTTTTGTGTTATAATACAAATATTGAGCCGTTAGCAAACACTCAATTTGGAAGGAAGTGATAAAAAGTGTTTGAAGTAGGTAAGTATATTTTTTATGGAAGTACAGGAGTTTGTAAAATTGAAGATGTTACTACATTGAAGCTAAAGGATGTACCAAAGGACAGATTGTATTATATTTTGCATCCATACTTTGAAGCAACAGGTAAGATTTATGCACCGGTTGATAACAAAAAAGTAGTTATGCGAAATATTATGACTAATAAGGACGCAGAAAAGTTAATTGACAGTATACCAGGAATTGAAGAACTATGGATAGAGAACGATAAGTTAAGAGAAGAAAAATACAAAACTTGTATTAAATCTTGTGAATGTAGTGAGCTTATAAAGATTATTAAAACTCTTTATTTGCGTAAGCAAGAGAGAATGGCACAAGGGAAAAAAGTAACAGCTATAGACGACAAATATTTAAGAATAGCAGAAGATAATCTTTATTCTGAAATGTCTATTGCACTGGGAGTACCAAGAGAAGAAATGAGAGATTATATTACAGAACGAATTGAAACGATAAGTATAATTGAGAAGTAATGTAGAGAAAAGGCAGCGAAAGCTGCCTTTTTTAGTTAAATTGGATAAAAATTTTACCTTCGGATAAAAAATTTTATCTCAGGATAAAAAATTTTATCTCAGGATAAAATTGTAAATTTTGGTTATGATAATAAAAAATGTGTATGGAGGAGTTTATTAATGCAAACCAATAATGATAATAATGAAAACAATAACAAAATGGCAAGTATCTTACCAATGATGGCTCTTAAGGATATTCCTGAACCAAAGCCAGATGCCAGTGAAATAGTGGCACTTATAAAGGATGGTGGAAAAGTTGTTGGGTATAAACTATCAGATGGAAGAACACTTAATAAGCAAGAGGGAGTTGCATTAGCAAAACAAGGTGGAATACGTGGAGTAGGAGTATCTACAAATCAAGGAACAGAGTATTTAAAGTCTTTACCTGATGATAAAGAAAGTAACAATCTTGGAAGTTTACCATCTATTTCAGGAAAAGCAACTTTAGGTAGTGGAAGTGAAGGGTACAAATAAATATAGTGTAAAAATACCGAAATTCAAGGAATAATTAGTAGAAGAAATTTATATGATATGATACAATTAATAGGATGAATTTATTTTAAACTCATCCTATTTTATATTTAATTCGGAGGAGATTAGTGATGGCAAAAGCAGTATTGAAAAATCCAATATTTTGGTGTGATGTACCAGATGTTGATGTAATAAGAGTAGGGAATGCATTTTATATGGTTAGTACAACTATGCATGTGATGCCCGGTTGTCCGATTATGAAGTCATATGACCTTGTTAATTGGGAGATTCAATCATATATTTATGATAAGATTGAAGATAATGATGGATATGAATTAAAGAATGGAAAGAATACATACGGAAGAGGTCAGTGGGCGACAAGCCTTAGATATAATGATGGCGTATTTTATGCAAGTTTTGTATGTAATGACATGAACACGACATATGTTTATTATACAAACGATATAGAGTCAGGTGATTGGAAACGTCATACTTTAGATGGCATATACCATGACATGGGTATGTTATTTGATGAAGGCAGATTGTTTATGTTCTATAACTGCGGTGATGTAAATATTATTGAGCTTGAACCAGATGCTTCAAAGATCAAAGAAGGTGGAATAAATCAGCCATTATTTTCAACACCAAAAGAAAATATAGGGCTTAGATGTGAAGGCTGCCACGCATATAAAATAGACGGATATTATTATCTTATTTTTATTGAATGGCCAACAGATGGAAATAAAAGAAGAAGAGAAGTGTGTTATCGTTCAAAAGACCTCTTAGGACCATATGAGAGAAAGATTGTATTGGATGATGATATGGGATATCATAATAAGGGAGTTGCACAAGGCGCTATATTTGATTCAGAAGATGGACAATGGTTTTCTATGCTATTCCAAGACCACGATGCAGTAGGAAGAATCCCTTGCATAATGCCACTTACATGGGAAGAAGGATGGCCTGTATTTGGTATTGACGGAAAAGTTCCTCATGAATTCGTTACACCTTTTGAAGAAGCTCCAAAATATGATATGGTTATAAGCGATGACTTCAACCGCGACGAAAATAAATTTAGTAATCAATGGCAATGGAATCATAATCCGGATAATGATAATTGGTCACTTACAAAGCGTAAAGGATATTTAAGACTTACTACAGCACAACTGGCAACAGGCGTACTTGATGCAAGAAACACGCTAACCCAAAGAACAGAAGGACCAAAATGTATTTGTAGCACGGCTATAGAAGTAAACGCTATGAAATCAGGCGACAGAGCAGGTTTAGTAGCATTACAAAGCAATTTTGGAACAGTAGGCATCAAAGTAGAGGATAACAACAAGTATATAGTTATGGAAAACAAAGATGGTGAAGTAGAAAGTATAGAGTTTAATGGGGAGAAAATCTATATAAAAATCACTTTTGACTATGAAGATAGCCGTGATATAGCAGAATTTTTCTATTCAATAGACGGAAACGATTGGAAAAAAATAGGATCTGATTTGAAAATGCTTTATACACTTGATCATTTTATGGGCTACAGAATTGGTCTTTATAACTATGCAACTAAAGAGTTGGGTGGACATGCTGACTTTGAATGGTTTGGGTATGAAAGAGTTAAATAATATGTGAAAGTGAGGATGGTATATGCAGGCAATTATGGAACCGATATTTGAAATCCCATATTTGATAGGCGTTGTTATACTTGGAATATTGACTATACGTAAAGCTAATGGACGTCTACAATTTACGATCTTTGGAGCAATGGCTATTATTCTTGGGTGTGGTGATGCTTTTCATCTTATCCCTCGTATGTGGTATCTGATAACTGCAGGTACAGCCACTCTGCCTGAACAAGCGGCGGCACTCGGTTTTGGGAAGATGGTTACATCGATTACTATGACAGTGTTCTATGTGATGCTGTACCATGTTTGGCAAAACCGTTATCAGCTTAAGAACAATAGGCTGGCAGTCTGTATTTATGTTTTGGCGGCTGTAAGGATTATACTTTGTCTTATGCCACAAAACCAGTGGTTAAGTTCCGATTCACCGCTAAGTTGGGGTATATATAGAAATATTCCTTTTGTGATAATGGGAATTATCATAATCATTTTGTACTATATAAAAGCAAAGAAAAACAGCGACAAAGCCTTTAGCTTTATGTGGCTTGCAATAGCATTAAGTTTCAGCTTCTATATTCCAGTCGTGCTGTTTGCCGGCGAAGTGCCAATGATGGGTATGTTGATGATACCTAAAACATGTGCCTATGTCTGGATTGTGCTGATGGGCTTTCTTGACGCAAAAAAATAAAGTAGAAGGGTGGAATTTGAAATCCACCCTTCTACTTTATTTTAATACTACTTTATATACACAACTTTGTCCATCTATACCACCAAGTATTTGTAAATTTTAAGTAATCTATTTCACTAATGCCTTATACCTCCAAACTAATTAAGTTAAATTAACTATATCAAAAACATATATATAAGTATAGTGTCTATAAGACAAAATGGAATAATTTGTCTTTTTTACAAATTATTTACTATATGTTTACTCCAACTTTGTATTCCTATTATAGAATTTAATTCGTTGGAAAACGACATAATTTTAGAAAAAGCGAAAAGAAAGGATATCAGAAAAGATGGAAAATGTAGTAAATGTAGCGATTGCAGACGATAACGAAAGAATTGTAAATGTTCTTGACGAATTACTAAGCAAAGACGCAAGCATAAGAGTAGTAGGAAAGGCAAAGAATGGCGAGGAGGCTTACGACATAATAAAGAAGGAAAAGCCAGATGTTGTATTATTAGACATTATTATGCCAAAGCTTGATGGACTTACAGTTATGGACAAGGTAAATAAGGACCCATCTCTTACTAAACATCCAGCATTTGTAGTTATGAGTGCAATAGGTCAGGAGGCAATTACTGATGATGCATTTAACATGGGAGCAAAGAATTACATTATGAAACCATGTGATAACGAGATTGTTCTTAATAGAATTAAGAGCATAAAGAATACGGCGATAAAGAAATTGCATGATACCAGAAAAGTAAATGCAAATGAAACAAAAATCGATTTTATAGAGAGAAACCTTGAAGGTGATGTAACCAATGTAATACATGAAGTAGGAGTACCTGCACATATTAAAGGATATCAGTATTTAAGAGATGCAATAATGATGAGTGTAAATGATATGGAAATGTTAAACTCAATTACAAAAATCTTGTATCCAAGCATTGCAAAGAAAAACAATACTACTTCAAGTCGCGTAGAAAGAGCGATAAGACATGCAATAGAGGTTGCGTGGAGCAGAGGAAAAATGGATACAATTGAGGAATTATTTGGATATACCATCAACACCGGCAAAGGAAAACCAACTAATTCAGAATTTATTGCGCTTATAGCTGACAAAATTCGCTTAGAGTATAAAATTAATTAACTTTATATAACAAAATCCCACTTTCAATTATGATAATATTGTGGTAGAATTGAACCAATCATTTAAGGAATGATTATCTAACTAAAATAAAGTGGAGGAAACATAATGAAGAATATTCTTTTTGTTGCATCAGAATCAGTACCTTTTATTAAGACAGGAGGATTGGCAGATGTAGTTGGTTCTTTACCAAAGAGTTTTAACAAGGAAGAATTTGATTGTAGAGTTATAATTCCTAAGTATAAATGTATAAATGAAAAATTTTTACAGGATTTGGAATTTATAGGAAACTTTTATATGGACCTTTCGTGGAGAAGTCAGTATGTAGGGATATTTAAGACGGTTTACGATGGTGTTACAATCTATATGATTGATAACGAATACTATTTCAGTGGACCAAAGCCATATGGCGACATTTGCTATGACCTTGAAAAATTTGCATTTTTCTCAAGAGCAGCATTATCAGTTTTACCGGTAATCGATTTCAGACCAGACATAATACATTGTCATGATTGGCAAACAGGTTTAATTCCAGTATATTTAAAGGATTGCTTTTCACAAGGCGAGTTCTATAGAGGAATTAAAACAATTATGACAATACATAACCTTAAATTTCAAGGTATTTGGGATTCAGAAACTATGATGGATATAGCCGGACTTTCAAGCTATTATTTCACGGTAGATAAGTTGAAGCATGGAAAAGATGGTAACTATTTAAAGGGTGGTATTGTATATGCAGATTACGTTACAACAGTAAGTGATACATATGCAGAAGAAATTAAAACACCATTTTTCGGAGAAGGTCTAAATGGGTTAATGTATGCCAGAAAAGACTACTTATGTGGTATAGTAAACGGAATTGACTATGATGAGTATAATCCGGAAACAGATGAGTTCTTAGAATATCATTATAATGTAGATACATTTAGAAAAGAAAAATCAAAGAACAAAAAAGCTCTTCAGAAAGAATTAGGACTTGAAGTAGCTGACAAGAAGTTTATGATTGGTCTTGTATCAAGATTGACAGACCAAAAAGGTTTGGATTTAATTGAATGTGTTATGGATGAGATTTGTACTGAAGATGTTCAATTTGTAATACTTGGAACAGGTGATGAAAAGTACGAGAACATGTTTAGACATTATGATTGGAAATATGGTGATAGAGTATCAGCTAATATTTACTATTCAGAAGCGATGTCACATAAGATATATGCATCTTGTGATGCGTTCTTAATGCCTTCATTATTTGAGCCATGTGGACTAAGTCAGTTAATGAGTCTTAGATATGGAACAGTTCCGATTGTAAGAGAAACAGGCGGACTTAAAGATACTGTAGAACCTTACAATGAATTTGACTCAACAGGAACAGGATTCTCATTTAAAAATTATAATGCACATGAAATGCTTGATGTGATAAAATATGCAAAGCATGTTTATTATAATAAGAAGCGTGAATGGAATAAGATTGTTGACAGAGGAATGGAAAAAGATTTCTCATGGACTACTTCAGCACGCAGATATGAAGAATTATATAAAAGGATATAATTAAATATATAATTTCTAATGGACAAAGGCGTTCATTCTACAAAAATCAGATTTTAGCGAATTTGATTTTTGCAGAGTGAATGCCTTGTTTTAATTTAAGCAAATGGAGGAAAATTTATGAATACAGAAGAGGAGAGATACAGTATGGATAAATTACATGAGGAATGTGCAGTCGTTGGAATAAGTGTAAGTAGTACAGAAGCAGCAGGAATATCATATAATGCATTACTTGCTATGCAACATAGAGGTCAAGAAGGAAGTGGTATTGCGGTTACTTCCAATAATAAAATAGTATGTCATAAAAACGTTGGATTGGTTAGTGAGGTGTTTACAAAGGAAGTTCTTGATGGATTTTGCAAAAGCACTGTAGCGGTGGGACATAATAGATATTCAACAACAGGAGGAATGTCTGTAGATAATGTGCAGCCTTTTGTTACCGAATATCTTACAGGCAGGATTGCAACTGTTCATAATGGAAATGTTACTAATGCCAAAAAGATTCGTGAAAAGCTAAGGAATTTAGGATTGAATTTTGATGCAACCTCAGACAGCGAGGTGATTTCATCACTTATTGCGTATTTTATTCTTCAAAATGGAAATGAACTGGATAGTGTACTTACAGTAGCTGCCATTTTAGAAGGTGCATTTTCTATTATTGTTATGTGTGGAGATGGAAAATTAATAGCACTGCGTGATCCGAATGGATATCGCCCGCTCTGTATAGGAAACAGCAACGATGGGTTAGCTGTTGCATCAGAAAGCTGTGCATTTGATAGTTGCGGATTTTCATTACTAAGAGATATAGAACCGGGAGAAGCAGTATTAATTGAAGACGGTAAAATTACATGTAGTAAAAAAATGCAAAATCAAAACCTTGATGGTGGTTTATGTATTTTTGAATATGTGTATTTTGCACGTACGGACTCAGTAATAGACGGTTTGTCGGTTTATGAGGCAAGACATAATATAGGAAAATTATTAGCCAAGGAGCACCCTGCTGTAGCAGATGTTGTTTGTGGAGTTCCGGATAGTGGACTGGAAGCTGCCGCGGGATATAGTGAAGCCAGTGGTATTCCGCTTGTTACAGGATTTGTTAAGAATCGCTATATCGGTAGAAGCTTTATTTATCCGACACAGAGCCAAAGGGAAAGTGCCGTAAGATTAAAGCTTAACCCATTGGCAGTAAATATAAAAGGAAAGAGAATTGTATTAGTGGATGATTCGATTGTCAGAGGAACTACAAGTGCAAAAATAGTAAATGCACTAAAAAATGCAGGTGCTAAGGAAGTACATATGCGTATTTCCTCACCACCTTTTAAATATGCTTGTCATTATGGTACTGATATTGATTCAGAAGAGAATTTAATTGCAAACAAGCTTCAACTTGATGAAATCTGTCACGAAATAGGAGCAGACAGTCTTGGATATATTAGTGTAAAAGGGCTTAAAATAGCTTGTAAAAACAGCAATTCAGTATTTTGTACTAAATGTTTTACAGGTTTATAATGCTTTTATTCCGTCAATATTAGGCTCTATTGCCATTGAGTAGTTGGTGTGATATATTACAAATCCGGGCTTTGCACCGGCTACTTTTTTGACGTGCTTTCTTTCTATATAATCAATTTCAACCTTTTCTTGGTCTTTCCCTTTTGAGTAGTAAGCAGCAAGTCTTGCAGCTTCTTCAAATGTTTTATCAGGTAATTCATTGCCATTTGTTTTAACAATAACATGAGAGCCGGGGAAGGTTTTACTGTGAAACCACCAGTCTGAGCCGTTAGCTACTTTAAATGTGAGTTCTTCATTTTGAAGATTATTTTTTCCGACAAACATATCAAAGCCGTCACTTGATACATAGTGAAAAGGCTTACTTTGGTATTTAACCTTTTTATCGGCAGCTTTTCTTCTGACATAGCCGGAACCGATAAGTTCTTCTTTTATTTCCTTTAGGTCATCTTCTGTTACTGCAATATCAAGTGAATTAGATAATGATTCAAGATGGTCTAATTCAGCCTTTGTTTCTTTTATTATCTCAGAAAGAGCTTCAAAGGTTCTTTTTAACTTACCATATTTATCAAAGTATTTTTTTGCATTTTCTAAAGCAGTTAGGCTTGAGTCGAGAGGTATTGTAAGGTCTTCGTTTGTATAATAATTTAACACTGTTATTTCCTTTGAACCTTCTTTGCAGCTATATCCATAGGCGGTAAGAAGTTCTCCGTAAATTTTATACTTGTCCTTCTTTTTTGTATCCTCTAATTGCTTGAGT
>JAVBUL010000191.1:0-14632 GCA_031555415.1 Lachnospiraceae bacterium
GTTATCTGAAGCACTAATTTGAGTTTGTGATGTCTGTGGTGTTTTAACTGTAATATTTTGATTAGTCGAAAATGGTTTTCTATTCATCACCTTTTTCGCATCTTCACTCACCACTATTTGCTCTTTTGGCTTAAACATACCTTCTTCATCAGTATGCTCTTCCTCATACGAAATATCATCATATTTTGGCTCTACGTTTCTTTGTTCTACATCTCTTCTCTCAACAACTCTTTGCCTTGCCACATTTTCTTCTGTCACTTCCGGCTCTACATGCCCTCTGTATATATATGTATTTTCAGGAACCTTTGACGTAATCTCATGCATATCTTCGTCTTGATAATCAGGGTCATCTAATTTAGTAAGTGCTACCCCTCTTACCTTTCTATTCATACGCTTATTCTTTTGATACGCCTTCTCTTTTGAATAGTTCTCTGCATTTTCTTTTATCTTAACTACATCTTCTTTAGCTGAATCATATACCTTTTTACTTCCTTTTTTTACTCCGTTTATAAAAGAACGCTCTGTGAGTAAAACAAGTGATACTATCAAAAGTAATAACAATATAATATATGTACCCACTAATCCGACATTTGCACAAAGTGCATTTACAATAAGACTTCCTAAGAAGCCACCACCATTCTTATCTGTTCCACATTGTTTAAAATAATATGCTACACTATAGTTTGCATTATATCCAATAAAAATCAATTGTATCATAGATGCTAACAATAATGAAAATGATACGCCTGCACAAAACTTAATGATCGCACTCCTATTGTTTTTATTTGTAACAATAAATGCTATACCTAAAAACAATGCAATAGGTGTCAAATATGCAATAAAACCTATTAGTCCAAATAGAAAATAACTTACATAATCTCCTAGTGGTGACAAAAAACCAAAACAACTAAGCTCAACCAAAAGCGTTACCGTTAATGCTAACAGAAGTTTTATCTCATTTCTGATTTTCTTTTCTTTTTCTGTAGGTTCATACTTTGTAGTTTGCTTAGTATTTTGTTGTGTATTTTTCTTAGCACTTTGAGTTTTTGGCTGCCTTGATTTAGTTGTTGTAGTTTTCTTTTTACTCTGTGCCAAAATCTTTACCTCCGTTACTATTTAACAAAATGAGTTATAATCGCTATAGTACCCATTAAAAAACAGTAATATGAAAAATATTTAAACTTCTTTCCTCTTACTATATTAAGCATAGTCTTTATACATACATATCCAACTACCGCTGCTATCACAGTACCAATAATATAATTTGTCATAAGTCCTGCTGTAAGTGTCTCGCCATCACCTATATGTGGAACATCAAGTACAGCTGCTCCTAAAATAACAGGAATAGACATAATAAAAGAATATTTAACAGCAAAGTTTCTGTCCATCTTACTTACAAGGCAAGCCACAATCGTAGTACCTGAGCGTGACAAACCTGGTAATGTAGCAAACCCCTGACAAACACCGATGCCAAATGCATTCTTAAATGTTACTGTAGTTTCATTCTTCTCTCCCGTTTGCGTATTATCAGCTATAAGAAGTAATACACCTGTCATAAGTAAACATATGCCTGGGATAATAAGTGTTGCTGCTGCTGCCTCAATCATATCTCCAAATACAACACCCATAATACCTGTCGGTATAGTCGTAACTATTACAAGCATTACAAATCTTCTATATGGTGTACCTACTACTTTTATATACTTTCGTTTCTTAGCAGTGAGTCTTTTCCTATTAGAAAAGTTTCTAAAAAATATAATTATATTTCTAAATACATCTCCTAAAATACCAAATCCATTTACAATAAGTTCCCATATATCTTTTCTAAAAGCTATAAATACTGCTATAAGTGTTCCCACATGAAGCAACACATCAAAAGCTATACCTACATCATCTAATTTAAAAAATTGTTTAAATATCGCAAGATGTCCAGAACTACTTACCGGTAAAAACTCTGTAACTCCTTGAATAACTCCCATTATTATCGCGTTTAATAAACTCATATTTCCTCCAAAATTATTTATATTCAGCCTTTTAATTGTACTATTAATTCATCATTTATTCAAGCTAATTTTCAATTTAGAACAATGCCTGTCATATGAATAATTATAATATTTGTTGGGATAATCTACTATATAATATGAAAGGATGCTATTTAAAATGGGAAAATCAAATAAATCTTCATCTACAAAACCTACTACAGAGGAAACTAAGGAAAAACGCGAAAATGAAAAAGCTGCCGATGAAAAAATCTATGAATATGGTCAAGCAACTCTTGACAAAAATTCATCAAATAGCAAGATTTACTTACTATCTGTAATAGGCGAAATCGAAGGACATGATGTATTATCAAGTAATTCCAAAACAACTAAATATGAGCATGTGCTTCCACAATTAGCAAAATTTGAAGACGATGAAAATCTTGAAGGACTTTTAATTTTGCTTCAAACCTGTGGAGGTGATGTAGAAAGTGGACTTGCTATAGCAGAAATGATTGCATCACTTAGTAAACCTACTGTATCTTTGGTTTTAGGCGGCTCTCATTCAATTGGTGTACCTATCGCTACATCTTCTAATTACTCTTTTATTGTTCCATCAGGAACTATGGTTATTCATCCTGTCAGAATGAATGGTTTGTTTATAGGTGCACCACAAACATATGATTATTTTAAAATAATGCAGGATAGAATTGTAGGTTTTGTTACATCACACTCGGATATATCAAGAACACGCTTTGAAGAACTAATGTTTAATACCGGACTTCTTACAAAGGATTTGGGTACTATTTTGGTTGGTTCAGAAGCTGTAAACGAAGGACTTATAAACGAAGTCGGCGGAATAAAAGATGCTATGAATAAATTAAATGAATTAATCAAAAAGAAATCTTAGTTTTACAAATATAGATATAACATTTTTTATAGATACAACATTTTCATGGATATAACAGTTTCTTGTAGACTTAAAAAATCTCTTGTGATAAAATGAGGTGTGCCGAAAAAGTCGACCTCGAAATATGGCAAATATGAATACAAGAGGTGATATTATGGATACTGGTTCCAGTGGTAGTAGTAGTGATACTATATTATTTAAGCAAAACATTTTCGCTTTAATGTTTTAGTAAGGGTATATTTATATACACGAAATTTTTATAAGAATATTTTTATAAGAATATTCTTATTCTTACCTGCTTTTTAGATTTTATGTATATAAATATACCTTTCAATATTACATTTAGGCAAAGTGTTTTGCTTCTATGCATAAGAGTTCTGACTTCGTCGAACTTTAAAAATTTAATATGAAAGGATATCGAAAATGACCGAAAATTTAGATGAATTAAGACAGATACTAGATTTACTTGAAAAACACAAATACTCCAGTCTAAAGGCAATACTCGAGTACATGAATCCTGCTGATATAGCTACTATCTTTGATGAAGTTGAAAAAAAGGACATTGCTATTTTATTTAGAGTTCTTCCAAAGGAGTTAGCGGCTGAAACCTTTACATACATTGATTCAGATATGCAGCGTCATCTTATAGAGGCCTTTAGTGATAAGGAACTTAAAGATGTCATCAGCGAATTATTTATGGATGATACTGTTGATATTATTGAAGAAATGCCGGCAAATGTAGTAAATAAAATCCTTAAATCCGTAGATTTAGAAACAAGACAGATGATTAACAATCTACTAAACTACCCTAAAGATAGTGCCGGAAGCATTATGACTACGGAGTATGTTTCTTTAAAAAGCTATATGACCGTAAAAGAAGCATTTGCCCACATACGTGAAGTTGGTGTAGATAAGGAAACTATTTACAACTGCTATGTTATTGACAATAGAACACTTTTAGGTTTAGTAACTGTAAAAGATTTACTTATTGCTTCTTATGATGATAGAATCGCAGATATAATGGAAACAAACGTGATTTCTGTTCATACCCATGAAGATCAAGAAGTTGTAGGTAATATGTTTAATAAATATGGCTTTATTGCTCTGCCTGTTGTCGATAAAGAAAACCGTCTTGTTGGTATTGTAACATTTGATGATGCTATCAATGTTATACAAGAAGAAAACGAAGAAGATATGGAAGCTATGGCTGCTATCATCCCTACTGATAAGCCATACATGAAAACCAGTGTATGGGAAACTTGGAAAAAGCGTATTCCTTGGCTACTTCTTCTCATGGTTTCAGCTACTTTTACAGGAAAAATTATTCAATATTTTGAAAGTGCACTTGGAACACATGTAGTACTTACTGCATTTATTCCAATGCTTATGGATACCGGTGGTAACGCCGGAAGTCAATCTTCTGTTACTATTATTCGTAGTTTATCTATGGATGAAATAAATTATAAAGATATTTTCCTTGTAATATGGAAAGAAATTAGAGTCGCTGTTTTGTGTGGTATAACACTTGCAATAGCAGGATTTGCAAAAGTAACACTAATAGACCGTGTTGATTTTTATGTTGCTTTAGTTGTATCCATTACATTGATGTGCACTGTATTGATTTCAAAATTTATTGGTGGTTCTCTTCCTATAATAGTTAAGAAACTAGGTTTTGACCCTGCCGTAATGGTAAGCCCATTTATTACAACAGCTGTTGATGCAGTATCACTACTAATCTATTTTAATATTGCAAACATTTTATTAGATATGTAAAACAAAATATTTATATAATTAAAAAAACAGCAGAATCGTTATATATCACGACAATTCTGCTGTTTTGAGTGATAGCATATAACTCTCCACTTCCACCTGTATTCCATTCTACAACTCCAGCAACCTCAATAGTTGAATCATATGTTTTTGTTGATGTAACTAATCCTGCTATCGCAGAAACAGCCATAATCACTGTCATCACACCTGATAATGTAACTGTTAAAAACTTCTTACTCATAAATAAACCTCCGTGAATTAATATTTTTTTCCTACTTGCTAATAATATCATTGCTTTTACATTTTATTAATTATTTCGTAATATCTTGTTTTTGTATTTGTTATATCATCCTAAAATGCTTTACCCCAACTCTCAGAATTAGAAGATGTAATCTTAATTGATGTATAATCCTCTAAACATTTCTATGAATCTTGCCATATTCTTAGAAAATACTGTCGCATTACCACTAGGCTTGTTTATTATGCTATCGACCTTTTAGGTGAACACCAAAGTGCAGTCATTTCCTAACAAGAAGGAAGTAAAATTTTTTTGTATATAAATATGGTATACTATTAAAAGGCATCCCTTTCGGAATGCCTTAGTGATTAATTGAAAACTTTATATTATTCTGTCACTTTGCTCTTCTTTGAAGCTAATACTACAAATGTAGCACCTACTGCTGCAAGACCTAATAATGCAACTGTTGAAGCTGTATTATCACCTGTCTGTGATGCTCTAGTAGTTGTTGTACCTTCACCACCAGCTGTTGTTGTAGCACCTTCTTCAGTTGTTGGCTCTTCACCAGCTTCTTTTACAGATACTTCAAATGTTCCTACCTGAGCCATAATATGTGCACTTAGTTCTTCTGGGAAATCACAACCTGATGTTCCAGCCATTTCATATAATGTTTTGTCTTCTGTTACATCATAATATACCATTGTAAAATCTTTTCCACTACGTGTAATTGTAACTTCATAAGTATGACCTACTTCTACTGCACCTGCAGGAGCACCTCCATTATCTGCAAATGGATTTTTACTCGTTGAAGCACCATCGCCCGCCAATTCACCAAACCAAACATTACCATCTGATCCTGATGTCATATAGTAACCATTTGGAGTGCCTGTACCTGGATTAAAAATCTCAGCTGAAAAAGCAGCATAACCATCTACATCAGCTTTCACTTCAACAGTAAATGTTATTTCTCCATCTCCTGTTACTGTAGAATTTGTACCAGCTTGCATTCCTACCCACCATGCTGTACCTGTTAATGATTCAGCAAAAACTGAAACTGACATTGCTAATGTCATTACTCCTGCTAAAGCAACTGTTAAAAGTTTCTTTCTCATAATTTTAAAACCTCCATTAATTAGTTATGTACCATATCGGTACTAGTTTATTTTCTATGCTGTTATGATATCACTTTATAAAAAGTTTGTCAATCGTTTTGTAATATTTTTTATGGGTTTTTACTAAAAAAAATAATTTTTTATTACAACACTATATTTTAAAGGCTTTTTTCTAATGTCTTCACTCAATCCAATTTCTTCTTAAGTTACCATTATAGCAGTACTTTTTCATTATTTTAACATTATTAACATACAATGGCACATTATATTACCAAAGTATCTCTAAAGTTATCAATATAAACGTCAGCAACAACTCTTTTCTTATTGTCCCAACATACCAGCTATAGCCTTTAATACATTATCACTAATCTTAATCACTACCTTTAAGAATGTAACCACACTTCCCATTATAACAGCATTCCCATTACAAACCCGAACTAGGGCTATCCCCAAATAGATGAAGTTTGTTTCAAGACTCATAAATGATTCTTCTGAAAAGTTTCCGCTTTCCATTCCTTTAACAACATTTAGCTGACTAGCAATACTAAAGACTCTATTTATCTCTTCAAATAAAGTATCCATTGTTAAATTCTCATCATCCCTTACTTCTATTCCTGAATCCACTAAAACATCAGTTGTAAAGACTTCCTTTATATAGCCTTCAATCTCATCCTTCCATACTTTACTTTCTTCATTATCAAGTATTGTATAAGAAAATTTAATCAAATCTTTTATATATGTTTCATGTAATTTTTCAAGTGGCTTATTACTATTCTTAACATATTCAAGATTTTGCAGCTCATTTAATTCTATCAATGTCATTTTTAAATTTGATTTTATAACAGATGGCTGTATTTTTAAATCAGGATTTACACTGAATGCCTCACAAATGTTTTGCCATGATTTTTTTATTTCTTCAAGTGTTTCTTTAACATCATCAAGATTATTTACTTCTTTAAATCCTGCGTTTTCTGTACTCATTTTGTGACCGCTCCTTTTACTTATGCCTAGGCAATTTTTAAACTAAAACTAATTTTTTGAAGCTTTTCTTTCCTTTTTTAAGAAGTATTCCTTCTATTAAATTAGCTTCTGTAATTATATAGTTAATATCATCTACCTTCCTACCATCTATTGTTGTTCCGCCTTGTTCTACTGTACGTCTTGCCTCTGAACGAGATGATACCATCTCTGCTTTAACAAGTGCTGATAAAATATCAATTCCGCCGTCTGTTAAATCACTTTTACTAATTTCAACTGTTGGTGCATTTGCTGTTTCTCCACCTGTAAACAATGCTTTAGAACTCTCCTCAGCCTTTTTAGCTTCTTCTTCATTATGAACAAGCTTTGTAAGTTCAAATGCTAAAATTTCTTTTGCTTTGTTTAACTGGCTTCCTTCCCAGTTATCCATTGCATCTATTTCTTCTAATGGTAAAAATGTAAGCATTCTAATACATTTTAATACATCTACATCAGCTACATTTCTCCAGTATTGGTAAAACTCGTATGGAGTTGTTTTCTCTGGATCAAGCCATACTGCACCAGATTGAGTCTTACCCATCTTCTTTCCTTCTGAATTAAGAAGAAGAGTTATTGTCATTGCATGAGCATCTTTACCTAATTTTCTTCTTATAAGCTCTGTTCCGCCAAGCATATTACTCCACTGGTCATCTCCACCAAACTGCATATTACAGCCGTATTTTTGGAATAACATATAAAAGTCATAGCTTTGCATAATCATGTAGTTAAATTCAAGGAAGCTTAACCCCTTTTCCATTCTTTGCTTGTAGCACTCTGCTGAAAGCATTCTGTTTACAGAGAAATGTGAGCCTACCTCTCTTAATAATTCAACATAATTTAAATCTAATAACCAATCTGCATTATTTACAAGCATTGCCTTATCATCAGAAAAATCAATGAACTTTTCCATTTGCTTTTTAAAACAAGCTACATTATGCTCAATTGTTTCTGTAGTCATCATGGTTCTCATATCACTTCTTCCGGATGGGTCACCAATCATACCAGTTCCGCCACCAAGTAGTGCTATTGGCTTATTTCCTGCCATTTGCAACCTTTTCATAAGACATAATGCCATAAAGTGACCTACATGTAAACTATCCGCTGTTGGATCAAATCCAATATAAAACGTAGCCTTTCCATTATTAACCATTTCCCTTATTTCTTCTTCATTTGTTACTTGTGCAAGTAGTCCTCTTGCAACTAATTCTTCGTAAATCTGCATAATATATTCTCCTTTATAATTAGTTTTGCATACCGTAGAATTACTTAAATCCCGTTGTGAATCTATTACTCCTGGCATGACTAGACATTGGGCGAAGTTTCCTATTAACTAAAAAAAGCCCTGCCCTATTTTAAAGGGTGAGCTCTACTCACGTTACCACCTTTATTCATAAGTAACTCACATTACTTATCTCAGTAGGTACAGCACTTGCGATACCTTGATACTATAACGGTTATCCTCCGTCGCAGCCTACTTTAATGTTCGGTGCGCAGCTCATGGATGTATTCACACTATACTAAGTTTGGACCTCTCATCTGCCGGTGCCTTTCTGTAAACATCATATAATACTACTTCTTCCAATCAAAGCCTTTTGTTCGCCATAGGCGAATATTTTATATATAAATATTATACATTGAAATTAAAAGTTGTCAAGCTTGTAATTTTCTATTTGCACTTATTGTAAATTTTGCTATACTATAATTTGAGTGTAAAACTCAAAATCAACATTGTCATATATTGATGGCAGAATGGAGGCAATTATGAAACTCTGGGGCGGACGCTTCACAAAGGAAACTGATCAATTAGTACATAATTTTAATGCGTCTTTATCTTTTGACCAGAAATTTTACAAACAAGATATAAAAGGTAGCATTGCACATGTTACTATGCTTGCTTCAACAGGTATTATTTCAAACGAAGACAAAGATATTATTATAGATGGATTAAATGGAATATTGACTGATATAGAAAATGGAAGCTTGATTTTCACTGATGAACATGAGGATATACATTCATTTGTAGAGGCTAATCTTATCGAGCGTGTTGGTGAAGCAGGAAAAAGACTTCACACAGGAAGAAGCCGCAACGACCAAGTAGCTCTTGATATGAAGCTTTATACAAGAGATGAGGTTGAAGCTATTGATTCTTTATTAAAAGAGCTTCTTATTTCACTTAATAATATAATGAAGGATAATACTGAAACTTTTATGCCGGGCTTTACACATTTGCAAAAGGCTCAGCCTATTACACTTGCTCATCATATGGGTGCTTATTTTGAAATGTTTAAAAGAGACCGAAGCAGATTACATGATATATATGAAAGGATGAATTATTGTCCACTTGGTTCTGGTGCTTTAGCCGGCACTACTTATCCTCTAGATAGGGAGCTCACCGCCTCACTACTTGAGTTTTATGGACCTACTTTAAATAGCATGGATTCTGTTGCTGATAGAGATTATGTTATAGAATTACTTAGTGCGTTATCTACTATTATGATGCACCTTAGCAGATTCTGCGAAGAGATTATTATATGGAATTCTAATGAATATAGATTTGTTGAAATTGATGACACATATAGTACCGGAAGCAGCATTATGCCACAGAAGAAAAATCCTGATATTGCAGAGCTTGTGCGTGGTAAGACCGGTCGTGTTTACGGTTCCCTTATTTCGATTCTTACTACTATGAAAGGTATTCCTCTTGCATATAATAAGGATATGCAAGAAGATAAAGAGTTTACATTTGATGCCATTGATACTGTAAAGGGCTGTATAGCATTATTTACAGGTATGATTAGTACAATGACATTTAATAATGAAAACATGGAAAATAGTGCAAAAAATGGATTTACAAATGCTACTGATGCTGCTGATTACCTTGTAAACAAAGGAGTTGCTTTCAGAGATGCTCATGGAATAGTTGGTCAGCTTGTATTATTTTGTATTAATAAAAACATTGCATTAGACGATATGACTTTAGATGAATTTAAATCTATCAGTCCTGTATTTGATGATGATATTTATGATGCCATCAGTATGAAAACCTGTGTAACAAAGCGTACTACCATAGGTGCTCCTGGCAAAACTGCCATGGAAATGGTTATTGCTAAGAATAATGAATATTTAAATGATTAATTCATGAAAGGATTTAAGCGTAATATATTATGAAAATTATTATTGTGGGATGTGGCAAAGTTGGCTACACTCTCGCCGAACAATTAAGTAGCGAAAATCATGATCTTGTCGTTATCGACGAAAAACCTGACCGAGTATCTGTAATTGCAAATGACTTTGATGCTCTTGGAATCGTAGGAAATGGTGTGAGTTTTGAAACTCTTAATAAAGCTGATATTGCAAATACTGATTTGCTTATCGCTGTTACAGGTTCAGATGAGCATAATCTTTTATGTTCAATTATTGCAAAGAAGGCAGGTAATTGTAAGACTATCGCAAGAGTAAGAAATCCTATTTATTCAAACGAAATAAACTATTTAAAGGATGAGTTTGGTCTTGCAATGATTATTAATCCTGAATTTATTTCTGCCTCTGAAATAGCAAGAATTATTCGTTTCCCATTTGCCTCACAAATCGATACATTTGCAAAAGGTAGGGTTGATCTTGTTCATTTTCGTGTAAAACCAGACTCTAAAATTGTTGGTTTCACTCTACATGAGTTGAAAAGTAAACTTGATGTTGGTGTTCTTGTGTGCCTTGCAAAACGAGATGGCGAAATCATTATACCTAACGGTGATTTTAAGATAGAGGAAAACGACATTTTAGCTGTAGTTGCTGAAACTGAAAAAGTTAATACTTATTTCAAGAAACTTTCTATATTCTCAAGTCGAATAAAGGATGTAATGATACTTGGTGGCGGAATGACTTCTTATTACCTTGCAAAGAAACTTATTGCCTCTGATATTCATGTTAAGATAATTGAGATTAACTATGCAAGATGTGAGGAATTAAGTGAATTACTTCCTGAAGCTACTATTATTAATGGTGATGTTACTAATCAAGACCTTTTATTAGAAGAAGGGCTTGCAAGTACTGGTGCTGTTATTGCTCTAACAGGCATGGATGAAGAAAATGTTCTCTTGTCATTATTTTCAAAAGAATTTTCTGATGCCAAAACAATAACAAAGATTAATCATATTAATTTTTCAAATATTATTGAAAAGCTTAACCTTGACAGTATTATCTACCCTAAAAACATAACCGCTGATTTCATTATTAAGTATGCACGCTCAATGAATAATGCATTAAATAGTGATGTTGAAACGCTTTATAAACTTGAGGACGGAAATGCTGAAGCTTTAGAGTTCTTTGTAAGAGAAGAATCCGAGGTCGTTGGTATCCCACTTCAGGCATTGAAGCTTAAGAAAAATCTTCTTATATGTTGTATAAAAAGAGATAAGAAGATTATTATTCCTTCCGGAAATGATTGTATACAAAAAGGTGATAGTGTAATGATTGTTAATAAAAACTATAAGCTTTGTAATATCAATGATATTTTGGAATAGGAGGACATAGAAACTATGAATTTTTCTATTGTTAGATATATAGTCGGAATGGTAGTTCGATTTGAGTCAGCATTTTTGATTTTGCCTTTTATCGTAGGTATTATATATGGTGAGTCTGATTGCATATATTATTTGATAACTTCAATAATTTGTCTGGTTTCAAGCTTTATTATTACGATAAAGAAACCGGCTAAGCGTTCATTATATACACGTGAAGGATTTATGAGTGTTGCTCTTAGCTGGATAGTTCTCAGTCTATTTGGAGCTTTACCATTTACACTTTCAGGTGATATTCCTTCGTATGTAGATGCACTTTTTGAAACCATTTCAGGCTTTACTACTACCGGTTCAAGTATTTTAACAGATGTTGAAGCTTTATCCTATTGTAACCTATTTTGGAGAAGCTTTACTCACTGGATTGGTGGTATGGGTGTTTTTGTATTTATTATGGCGATTGTTCCTTTTCTTGGCGGTTCTACTATGAATCTTATGAAAGCTGAAAGCACCGGTCCTTCCGTTGATAAGCTTGTTCCAAGAATCAAGGAAACTGCAAAGATACTCTATTCTATTTATTTTGCACTTACTTTTATTGAGATTATTTTACTTATACTAAACGGTATGCCTGTATTTGATTCACTTACTTTATCATTTGGTACTACTGGTACAGGTGGATTTGGTATAAAAAATGATAGTATTGCAAGCTATGCGCCTGTATTACAAAACATAATTACTGTGTTTATGATATTAAGCGGTATAAATTATAATGTGTTTTTCTTATTAATTGCAAGAAAGTTTAGGCAAGCATATAAGATAGAGGAAGCCAGATGGTATCTTATTATAATTTTTGCTTTTAGTGCTATTATTTTCTTTAATATAAAGGATTTGTTTGCTTCTTCAGGCGAAGCACTTAGACATACATTCTTCCAAGTAGGTTCGATAATTACCACTACGGGTTATGCGACTACTGATTATAATTTATGGCCGCAGCTGGCACAATCTTGCTTACTTTTACTTATGATGATTGGTGCATGTGCCGGAAGTACAGGCGGTGGTATTAAGGTATCAAGGCTTTTAATATTATTTAAAACAATAAAAAAAGAGCTTTCTATTATAGCTCATCCAAAGGAAGTTAAAAAGATAAACGTTAACGGTCATGCTGTTGCACATGAGGTTGTACGCACTACAAATGTTTTTATAGCTGTTTACTTTGCTATTATGTTTTTATCTTTCTTACTTATTAGTATTAATGAGTTTGATTTTACAACAAATTTTACATCTGTAGTTTCTTCTCTAAATAATATTGGACCAGGTATGAATTTAGTCGGCCCAACAGGTAATTTTTCAATGTTTAGTGACTTTTCAAAGTTTGTTCTGATGTTTGATATGCTTGCCGGAAGACTTGAACTATTTCCTATGTTGGCACTTTTTGCTCCTGGATTTTGGAAGAAACGTTAATAATTCTTCGCCCAGCGGCGAAGAATGCAAGAAAAAGAGAGATTAATTGCGATAGCGCCAATTAATCTCTCTTTTTCTTGTTTGGTACGACGGTAGTTTATTCGCTTTTAAGGAAATGCTATCACCTTTTTACAGCTTCACTCGCATTTGGTGTTTCTTAAGCTGTATGTACTTGTTTGTCTTGTTTATGCTTATCTAAGATTGCGTGAACTCTTTCTATTTCATCTAATATAAAGTTGTCGTTATTTTGTAATTGTTTAATACTTGCTTTCATTTCAACTATATCTGTTTCAATTCTTGATACCTTGGTTTCGATTCCTGATACCCTCGTTTCAATTCCTGATACCTTCGTTTCGATTCCTGATACCTTTTCAAATATTAAATCTATCTTTTGGTCCATTGTCATCAAATCACCTCCTAGTCTTTATTACAACCTTACATAAAAAACTCTCCCTTATGTGAATAACTAAACTCCGACTTTTAATAAATCACTTACTATTAGTATATCATATTTTTATATTAAAAAGTAGAAAAGTTTTCTTTTGAATATTATCACTTTTCCTCTATATTTCTTAATATAGCAATAAAACCACTTCATTTGAAAGTGGTTTTATCATACTTTAGCTAAAAATATCTTTTAGTGTTTTCTTTTTTTTGCCTTTTTCTTCTTTTTCAGTTTTTATATTTTTATCTTCCGAAACAGTTTTATCCTTTGGCTCTTCCGGTTTTTCAAATGTACCACCCATAGCATTATCAAATGCTAATAAAGCACTCTTTTGCTCTTCGTTTAAATGCTCCGGAACTTGAACTACAAGCGTTACGTAATGATCTCCCCTTATACTCTTAGTTCTAAGAGATGGAACACCTTTTCCGCGTAATCTAACCTTTGTATCTGTCTGTGTTCCCGGTTTGATACCAAAGAGTACATCTCCGTCCACTGTAGTTATTCTTACATCGCCACCCATTACTGCTTGAGCAAATGAAATAGGTGCTGTTGAGTATAAGTTATATTCTTGACGTTGGAATATTGGATGGCGAGCTACATTTACTTCTACAAGTAAATCACCTCTTGGGCCTCCATTTACTCCCGGTTCGCCTTTATCTCTTATACGTATAGACTGACCGTCATCAATACCTGCCGGAACTGATACTTGAATTCTCTTTCTGCTGCTTGTATAACCAGTTCCTCTACAATCAGTACATTTGTCCTTTATAACTTTACCTGTACCGTTACAATCAGGACAAGTTTGAACGCTTCTCATAGCACCGAATAAAGATTGCTGTGTATACATAATCTGACCCTTACCACCACATTTAGAACATGTTATAGGGGTTGTTCCCGCCTTTGCTCCAGAGCCGTGACATGTATTACATTCATCCTTTAATGTTACTTCTATTTCTTTTTCACATCCGAAAACTGCCTCTTCAAATGTTATTCTGATAGCAGTTCTTATATTTTGACCCTTCATTGGTGAATTTGATGTTCTTCTACTTCTTCCACCACCAAACAAATCACCAAATATGTCGCCAAATATATCTCCCATGTCGTTAAAGTTGAAGTCAAATCCGCCTGCTCCGCCGCCCAAGCCGACCTCACCCAAGCCTTCGTCACCTCCCGCACCGCAGGCCTC
>JAVBUL010000195.1:0-47399 GCA_031555415.1 Lachnospiraceae bacterium
TGATAACTTTATTATTGTCATCCTTTTGACCTTGTAAACTAGTTCCTTCAATTATGTTATACAATATTTTGTTAGCACTGTCAAGAGATGAGTGCTAATGATTTTGTGAAAAATTTGTGAACTCCTTTTTCGTAGAAACTAAGCCTTTCCCTTACGACAAACCAATATAATACCAAGCAATACAGGAAATACAATTGCTACCAATATACCTACCTTCAAATTTTCAGACGCTATACTTGAAACGTATCCAACCAAAGTAGGTCCGCCTGAACAACCAATATCTCCAGCCAAAGCAAGCATTGCAAACAATGCAGTTCCTCCATTTTTTATCAATGCTGAAGCCTTACTAAAACTCCCCGGCCACATAATTCCTACAGACAATCCACAAACTGCACATCCAACCAGAGAAATAAATGGGGACGGAGATAATGCAATGCAAAGATACGACAATACACAAAGTACACTACTTCCAAGCATAAAATTATCAAGATTTATTCTATCACCGAATTTGCCATAAAAGGCTCTTGCACTACCCATTAAAATAGCAAACGCCATGGGACCTGCTAAATCACCAAGTGTTTTACTTACACCCAATCCTTTTTCAGCAAAAATAGATGCCCACTGACTTACTGATTGTTCACTAGCTCCCGCACACAACATCATGATCATAAATAACCAGAATACCTTCTGGTTAAATAATTCCTTTATTGATAGCCCTCTTTCCCCTTCTTCTACCAACGATGCCATAGGAGTTTTTGCAAAGATAATAGCATTTATAACAGGAACAACAACCCAAATACAAGTTAGAAGCTTCCAGTTGCCGATCCCAAATATCTTGAAAAATAAAGTTGAAAATAAGACAACTGCCACATGTCCCCAGCAATAAAAAGAATGTAACAAGCTCATTGCCTTTTCCTTATTGTCAGTAGGACAGCTCTCCATAATAGGACTGATAAGCACCTCTATCAGACCACCTCCAAGTGCATATATTATAACTGCAATTAATAGCCCAATAAAAGAATTTGAAAAAAGTTCCGGCAAAATAGCCAGACTTAATAATCCTACCGCAGAGAATATATGAGCTAGGATAATTGAAACACGATATCCAATTTTATCTATAAATTTTGCCGATAATAAATCTACCAAAAGCTGTATTCCAAAGTTTATAGTTATCAGCATCGTTATCTGACTTAACGGAATATGATACGAATTCTCAAATGTTAAAAACAAAAGAGGTATAAAATTATTTACTATTGCCTGTACAATATATCCGATAAAACAGGCATAAATTGTACTTTGATACTTATCACGCATTTGGATTTTCCTCATCATTTCCTACATATAAAGAAAATTTCATTTTTAATTTTATATTTTTTTCTTTCTTTAATAAATAAAGTCCTAATCTGTAAATCTTTTCTTCCATTCCCATATGATTAATAGTATCACATTCTATAATCTTAACTCCACATTTTTCACTATCATAATTCATAGTAACAATACCTGATTTTCCTTGCCACTTAACTATTCCTTTATTCAATATATCTGGTTTTATATATGATACAAATCCTTCCTCCACATGTAGCTCTTCATTTCCAATAAAACTATCTGATATACTAATTATTCTTGTACTAAAATCCACTAAAATATTTCGTTTAAAATCTTCAAGCTCCTTTGTTTCATATAAAGATTTTAAACCCATTGATATATAATTATAATCTTCTTGTATTTCTTTTATCTCACATCTATTTGCTGTAGCAATCTGTTCCTGTCCCTGAATAATAGGTAAATTATGCCAATAAGACCTTGTATGTACAAATTCATAACGCTTATCAGTAAAATAATCAGCAGAATACTGCCCTGCGCCTAAATCTGTTAAAATTGTTTCTCCATCAATTCCAAGAACAAAGCTTCCAACATCATTATGATTATGCTCTTCGTTATTACTGCCACCTTTTACTGCAATATAGAACTTATCTTTTCTCTTTATAAGCCATTGCTTATCTGCAAAATAATGATTTATCTCACCTAATTCACTATTAAACAATTCTTCATCACTCCACATTAAGTTACGACTTATATGTGCATATCGATAACAATGTTCAAAATCAAACGGCGTAATCCTACTGCACTTTGGTGTTTTAACATTAAATCTTTTCTTGAGGTAAGACAATAAACCTGTTGGAATTTCTACAGAATGGCTTGCATCTGAAAATGGAAGGTACTCCTTAGAAATTTGCACAAAATAAGGAAACTCAGCAATCTTTTTGATTTTGTTTACAGTCTCATCTGCTAAATAAAACTCCTTATCTATGGCCTCTCTCACAGCTACATAGTATATATAATAGCCAAAACCATAAGCCCAATAGCCAACCCCTTCTTCACATGCTCCATCTTCTCCAAAGCCATTTAGATAATTATTTAGTGAAATGTCAACACGAGTAAGAATTTTTCTTTTGGTATCTTCATCACCTAGTAAAAGCGCAGAAATACCAATGCACCCTGAGCATACTGCACACCAGTTACTTTTACTTTTTTCCCAAGCCCATGAATTATTAAGAAAAGGACTAAAAATCCTTTTCTCAATCTGTCTTTTTATAAATGCTGCTATAAATGGATCAATAATATCTTTGTGAATTATAATTAGTTCACTGAGTGTTTGAGCTGTTTCCGCCGAAAAAAGGTCAATTATATCGGATGATTCATTTACAAAACCTTTCTCATTATATGGTATATGTGCTGCTAAACACCAAGTAAATTCATTCGCTACTGACCATAATAGTTCATTAAAATAATCCTTTTCCTTGTCAGAAGGCTTTACATATTGCAAATATACACCTAATGCCGTTAGTTGCTTTCTTACATTAAAATACGCCTTTTCTGATTCCTGCCTGCTTCCTTTATCTCGAAATGAAGAATAGCCATTAAAAGGTATTCTTGGAAGATCATTATCCAAAATCTCATTAATATATTGGCTTATTTCATCCATTAACTGCTTATTTACTTTATTCTGTTTCCCAATCTCCAAAGCTTTTAATTCGTTCATACTCACCTTCCGAAATAGTTAATACTGTTCCATGCTTGTAACCATATGGAAATGAAAAATCCTTATCAGATCTTACAAATCGTCCTTCTTTTATATCCTCACAAACAAAAGGCACATAACCTTGTCCTTCGCCCGGAACTCCATAATAATCTATCATCATACACCACTTACCATCAGGTAGCTTAAATGCTGTAGGTGCTTCATACATACCCTGCTCTAACTTAGCCATTTCTTCATCAAATGCTTCTAAACGTTCATAAGTACCAATTAATGCAGAACCTTTTTCTAAGGTGATTGTACTAGGGTCTTTTTCACTCTTTATAAAACGATAATAAAATCCATCTTCTTCATATATAGCTGAATCAATGATACCGCTTGTATCTTTTCTACATAACATTTCAGGACGTGAAAATGTCTTAAAATCCTTTGTTCTTGAATAATATATTGCCATAAATCCATAATTATTGCTGCAATGTGATGATGACCAATGTATAACATAATCATCTGCCAGCTTATCATATATGATATCAGGTGCCCATGCACAACCATAATGTTCATCTACCATTTCAACAAGCTTTGACTGTGACCAATGTACTAAATCCTCTGATTCCCACATTACAAGAGATTTACTTCCGTGGTGGTTAACTCCCCACCATGAACCGCCGTATTTTCCGTTAAAGTTTCTTGCTAAGCTTAAATCAGTCGCCAAAATATAGAATTTTCCATCCTTTGTTCTGCAAATAGTATGGTCTCTAACTCCCATTTCACCAACACGACTCCATAGTACCGGATTACCTCCGTTTACTTCTTCCCAATGGAATCCGTCTTTACTTAAGCCAAAATATACCTGTTCTCCATCGGGTGTTTTCTTTTCTTTAAAATGTACAAATAAATATGCCATATTTTGTTTCCTTTCTTTTTATGTATTTTATAGTATTTCACTAAAGTTACTGATTACATCTAGTTACTATTATATCTTTTTACCAAACTTTTTCAACTAATATCTTCTTGCCATTGACAACTAAATACAAAAGACTTATACTATTTATACTTCTTGCCATAGAACAACATCAAGATAAGAAACTTTATTTAGAAGCAAAGAAAAATGACCCCGAAATAAAATAGCATACTAAAATAAGCTGACTCCTGTTTCATACAGGAATCAGCTTGTTATTTATAAACTATCTCCAAAATCTTCTTTAAACTTCTCAATCAATTTATCCTGCCAATCTCCTATTGGCTCTAGTTTACCAAAGAAGAAACGAAGTACTTCCGGCTCATCTGTAAACTTTAATCCACCAATCAAATCTCTATTTTCATATAACCACGTAATTCTATCTACAGCATACTTAATCTGTGATAGCGTAAATACACGTCTTGGCAATGCTAATCTTAATAGTTCCATTTTAGCAAAAACTTCTTCTCCGTTTTCATCACGTTCTTCTGAAAGCGTTCCACGTTCTGTTCCTCTAATTCCACTTACTAAATACAATGCACATGCAACTGCTGCCGCCGGATATTGTTCATGTGGAATATTTGGCAAGAATCTTTCACAATCGATATGCACACCCAAACCACCTGCAGGTGTTACCATTGGCACACCATTTTCCACCAACAATCTAGTCATTTCTTCAATAAAAATAGGACCTTGCGAAATCATTTCTGTATCAAGCGTCTCTTCAAGACCTACCGCCATTGCCTCAATTTCTCTTACTGATACACCACCATAAGTTGAAAATCCTTCATACAACGGTATTAAATCTCTTACCTTTGTATAATCCTCTTCATTTCTAAAGCACATTCCGCCACCTCTGGCACAAGTAAGCTTTCTAGCCGAAAAATAAATTATATCAAAACATTTGCTTATTTCAGCTATAATATTTTTTACTTCCATATCTTTGCATTGTTCTTCTCTAGTCTTCATAAAATGAAGATTATCTGCAAGTAAACTTGCATCTAACATAGTTTTAATATTTTTTTCTTTGCAGATATTTGATACTTCTCTGATATTTTCCAAAGAAATAGGCTGACCGCCAATCAAATTTGTTCCTGCCTCTATTCTTAAAAATGCAATTTGTTCCGCACCTACTTCATCAATTAATTTATTAAGTTTTTCTATATCCATATTTCCTTTAAAAGTAAGCTCACTATCTGCTTTTAATCCATCATCACTAACTAACTCTTCAACTTTTCCTTTTGCCTTTTCAATCAATGCTCTTGTAGTCGTGAAATGATAATTCATTGGAACTACCATATCAGGCTTAACAAATACTCTGCTTAGCAAATGCTCACAAGCTCGTCCTTGATGTGCCGGAATAAAAAAATCCATTCCGAAAACTTCTCTTATTTTTTCCTCTAGCTTGTAAAAAGAAGCACTTCCTGCATAAGCATCATCTGCAACCATCATTGCTGCAAGCTGCTTATCACTCATTGCATTAACACCACTATCTGTAAGCATATCTAAAAAAACGTCTTCATTCTTTAGTAGATGTGCATTATTTCCTGCTTCCCTATTTCTCTCAATTCTTTCTTCCAATGGAATCAAATTAATTCTTTGCACAATTCGAACCTTATGCATTTCCAGTGGAACTGCCTCTGTCTTAATAAATTTAATATTCGCCATTTTTATACCCATCTCCTTCCAATTTGTATACGATTTCTCCATTAATAATTGTATATAATGTCTTTGTAAGGGTGCTTAATGGATTTCCATCAAATATTGCTATATCTGCATCCATTCCCTCTTTAAGACTTCCAACCCTATCTTCAACCCTGCATATTTTAGCTGCATTTATTGTAATTGCCTTTAATGCATTATCCATAGACAGTCCTTCTCTAACTGATAGTCCTGCACTTATTGGCAGCATTTGTATCGGACATACAGGATGGTCCGTTATTATAGAAAATAATATATCTTCCTTTTCTAACATTCTCGGAGTTTTAAAACTTACATTCCTTAATTCTTCTTTATATCTGGAAACTAACCCCGGTCCAATATTTACAGGAAACTCTGCACTTTTTATTCTTTTTGCAATAAGACCTGATTCTGTGCCGTGCTCAATTGTCATATCCAAATCAAATTCTTTTGCAATACGAATGGCTGTCATAATATCATCCGTTCTATGTGCATGTGCCTTTAAAGGTATTTCCCTATTTAACACAGGAATCCAACAATCATATTTAAAGTCAACCTCGAAGTCTTTACTATTTTTTAATGCATTTTCTTTATCCTTCTTATATTTAACAGCCTTCATTAATTCTTCTCTGAGCAATGCTGCATTTGCCATTCTCGTTACAGGTGATTTTCCTTGCTCTGAAAAAGTATCTTTTGTATTTTCTCCAAATGCTATCTTCATCGCCGCCGGAGATAACACCACCATATCATCAATAACTTCTCCATAAGTCTTTATAAAAGCAAATTGACCTCCCACCACATTACTGCTTCCCGGTCCTGTCATTACAGACGTAACTCCTGCCTTAATAGCATTTTTAAAAGCATGATCCAATGGATTTATAGCGTCTATTGCTGATAAATAAGGTGTAATCGGATTTACAGATTCGTTAATATCATCTCCAATATCACCAATTTTATCCTCACATATACCAATATGGCAATGGGCATCAATAAGTCCTGGAAGAACCCATCCACCTTTTGCATCAATTATTGTTACTTCTTTTTCGTCAATATCCATAAATGAATTTTCTTCTAAGAATACTTTTTCAATCTTTTTATCATTTATTAGTATTGCACCGTTTTTAATTGGCTCTGAAACCATTGGATACAGAGTTCCATTAATTATTAATATCATATCCACCCTCCAAGCAACATAAAAAACCTATGGAAGAATATTCAACCATAGGTTTTTTTACTAAATATAATATTTGTATTATTTTAGATTTCTATTCATAATTATTTAAAGCTTAAAGATTTTTACCAAATCACTCAATTCAACAACTTTATCTTTTGTTTGATTTAAGTTACCCATAACAACTTCTGCATTATTTGCAACCTTACTAACCTGTTCAGCAATGCTTGTTGTCGTTGTAGCGCCTTCATTAGCTGCCCTAGCAACTTCATCAATTGTAGTAACAACTGCTTGAATAGATGCTTGAAGTTCCTCAGAAGTAGAACTTAAGTCTGTTGTCATATCATCAACATCTGTAGCAGCGTTGCTATAATCATCAGTTGCATCTAACATTGAGCCATAATCTGATGTAACATCAACAGCCACAAAATCAAGTAATTTATTTGCATCACCAATCAATGAATCAACTGACTTAATAACCACGTTTGCTATCTCTAAAATCTGAGTAGCTGTATCTTTTGAATTTTCTGCAAGTGTACCAATTTCACCTGCAACAATAGCGAATCCCTTACCTGCTTCACCTGCTCTAGCCGCTTCAATTGCTGCATTTAATGCAAGTAAGTTTGTCTGACTTGCAATTTCCAAAATAGCATCTGCAAGAGAATTAACCTTTTCAACTCCCTTTGCATCTTTAAGTGATAATTCTAAATCGCCTTTTATTGTACGGAATGTATCGTCTGTTTTTTCCTTTGCAGAAGTGAAATTCTTCTTTAAGCCGCTTGCACGATTAGCTATTTCACCTGCCATCTTAGCACCTTCTTGAGATCTTGATGCAACTACTTCTACTGCATTATCAATCTCTATTGCTGTAGCATTTAATTCTTCTGTTGATGCAGCTGTTTCTTCCATTCCTGCTGAAAGTTCTTCTGTTGCTGCTGAAATTTCTTGAACAAATCCGTTTAATTCATGGAAACGTTGATTTGATTCATTTGACATATCCATTATCTCTCTACTAGATTTTACTATTGCTGAAATAACTGTTTCCATTTTGTCTTTCATATCTTTTAATGATAAAGAAAGTTTACCAACTTCATCTTTTCTTGCTAATAATTTTTCATTGAAAACAACTGTTAAATCGCCGTCTGCAATACTTCCTGCAATATTCTGCATTTGTCCCATTCCCTTAGTAATACCTGTAGTAATGAAAATCGCAATTCCTACAGAAATACCAATCGCTGCCGCAATAATTCCAACAATAAGAACTGCTGAACTATTATATGTATCAGTACCATCAATAGCTGTGTTTTCCATAGACTTAACATTCCAGTCTAACATAGCTTGTACTTGAACAAAAGCTGCCTCTCTAGCTGCTGGATATGTACCATTATATCCCAACTCATTAGCTAATGTATAATCATCATCCATAACTGCATCTTCTATCTTAACAAGAGCTGTTTGGAAAGACTTTGTTTTTTCCTTTAAATCCTTTAAATTTGCAGTATCTTCTGCATTTCCATTCAGATAGGTTTCATACTCTGCTAGTTTTTCATTAATAACTTTAAATGCGTCATTTATTTCGTTTAACTTTGTTTGAGCCTTATCCTTTTGTGCTTCATTTAATAAGGTCTGTAGCGCCACACGAACATTTCTCATCTCTGAGTCTACATCACTTATAGCTGACAAACTTTTTCCGCAAATATACATACTGTCCTGTCCATCATTTAATTGTCCTAAGCTACTGTAACTCATTACTCCTAAAAATACAATTGCAATAATTGCAATTCCAAAACCTATAGCTAATTTAACACCAATTTTCAAATTATTCATAGCCAATCCTCCTTAGTTATACTTTATAGAGTTTTTTCATTCATTCAAACTCTTTTTAGGTTATTAGGAAGTATTATACTACTACTTTCGGAAAAAAACAACATCATTTTGCTTTTTTCTAATTTTTTTTATTCGAAATAAAATTTGTCACTTTTTTTCGTGATAAATATTGTATTTTTGGTGTTTTCCAATAAATAACAGCTCTTATTCAAAGCTCTTTGCCTTATATATTATATTACATTTGTTACACACAACTTCATATTGATAATTTTCTAAATTTTTTTCTAAAACTGTAAACAGTGGTGATTGGTCATTTGGGCAACAAAGCCTATTTTTAATAGTAATAAGTTCTCTTTCATTACTCTCTGCATCACTAACATCTCTAAATGCAATGTGCATATCTCCACATCCTCCACACTTACATTGATATTCAAATTTAAAGCTGTCATATGTAATATAACATAAATATCCTATATTTTTGCCACAATTGTCACAATATACCCAGCCTCCATAGCCGCTTGCAAGTTTTGTATTGTTTAGTTCCTTTATTGTTGGTTTTCTTGACACAATTACCCCTCCATTCCATCTCTTACAATGCTCATTTCATTTGATGTAAGCAACTTTTCCAGAAAATTCTTTGCGTCTTTTGGAGAGCGATATTTAGGAAGTTCTGAAAAAACTGCTGATAACTCGTCCATATCCTCCATCGCCTGTACAAATCCAAACGTTTTATCTTCCGGCAGTCTTTTTAAATTGCTATATTCCAAGTTTTTAGGATTAAGCCTCTGAGTTTGTATCGCAAAGCCCACACGCTTTTGACAATTACATTTTCCTGTTTTTGATAAACCACAATATTCGCTTAAAAACTCAGCAACCTTATTTCGAATGCGTGATAAACGTTTACGATAAGCTTCAGGGGTAATACCTAAAATTTCTCCGCACACTTTACTATCTGCCTTAAACATAATTCCCAAAACATATATACAACGGCTTTCAGGATCAAGACACTGTAGCATAACATTGGTACAAGATAGTTTTAGTTCCTCCGCTAAAATATTCTCATCTACAGATTGTAGCAAATCTTCTGAATTTGGAATAAACCCTGCATTGATATCCTGTGCATAGAATTCAAAGCTTAATGGACGCTGTGCAAACATGGATTTTTTACAGTTAATCAAATAATTCACCGCTATTCTATATGCCCAAGTAGAAAATGCACTCTCTTTCCTAAAGGTTGATAATTGCGTCATAATTTTAATTATGATTTCCTGTGATGCATCTTCTGCATCATGCGGACTTCCAAGCATACGTAAAGATAGATTATAAACCATATCTTGGATACTACTTATAAGGTTTTGAAGTGCCTCCTTATCTCCGTTTACAGCTTGATCAATAAGTTCAAATGTTTCTTTTTGCATAAAAATACCTTCCTTTCTTTTGTTATTCTAGTCTTTACTAGAATTCTTATATTATTAGACAACATCTAAAGGGGTATTGTGACAATATATTTATCTTTCATTATTTTCATAATATTCTTTTTGAGTAATTGCTTTTACAACTCCATTATCATTATTACTTTCAATAATCCCTGTTGCTCTTTCTTTTACCTCTTGTTTTGCGTTTTCTACAGCATAGCATTCATCACTTGCCTCAAACATTGGAATATCGTTAAGATTATCTCCAAAGGAGACAATATAATCAAAACCATATTGTTGTCTTAAAAATTGCACAGCATTATATTTAGATGCTGTTTCACAAAAAACTTCTATATACCACAAATCTTCACTTGAGTAAATATCCTGATACATTTCCATGCGAAGTCCACTTATTTGTTCGATTTCACTATAAAGCTCATGTATATTTTCCTTGGTGTCCATGTAGCAAAAATAAATAATATCCAAGTCTACAGTCTCAAAATCTTCAACTTGTGTGAATTCCTTATTATATTTTCGTATCCTTTCATCAACAAAACTTTGAAGAGCAATATTATGGATATTTTCATAATAAGTAACAAGCTTGTCACCATCAAGAGCATACATCAAGCCTGTTTGATTCTTCTTTTTCATTGCAGTAAGAATATGCCTTGTTTTTTCTTTTGTAAGTGTTTCCTTTTTTATATATTGTCTTTTCTGCATATCATAAATTAAAACACCATTCATTAATATAATTGGTACGTTTATGGTTACTTCATCAAGTATTAAAATAGATGTAGCTGCCGTCCGTGCAGTCGCAACTGAAAAATAAACACCATCTGCAATCAATTTATTGAGTGCATTTTTAGTATCTTCAGAAAGCTCAGCATTTTGGTTTAATAATGTTCCGTCAAGATCGGAAATATAAAGTGTTTTCATTGTCTACTCCTCACATTCGTTTGTCAGTATTTTTACAATCATTTTCTGTGCTTGTTCATTATAATATAAATCTTCATATTCATGCCCCTTCGTACTTAATCTGACTCCAACTTCAATTCCAGCTGCTGCTCCCTTTTCAGTAACCAGTCTTTTCATAATACCGTCACTATACTTCTCATAAACATATCCTTCTTCCATCAATATTCTAACAATTGCCGCTCCGCTTGTTTTCTTCATACTATCAGCATCACGTAAATCATTTAACTGATTGGCAAACTCGACAATCAAGCATTTATCTATATACTTAATTTTATCTTTCATTTCTTCTGTTACATGAAATTCTTCTTTTGGCATTCGTGATTGACTTTTTACTTTATTAATGTTCGATGTTGCAGATACCAGTTCTTCACTTTCACCAAAGTAATATTTTTCTTTCTTCCCACCTGTAAACTCTGAAATTCTGCTTAAGAATCTCTCACCATATTTATCAAATTTATTTTCACCTACACCTGTTACCTTCATCATTTCTTCACGATCTAAAGGAATCTTCACACACATATCCACCAACGTTTTATCTGAAAAAATAATATAAGGTGGCATAGATTCTTCTCTGGCAATTATGCTTCGTAGTTCACGGAGTTTGTCAAACATTTCGAGTCCATTGGAGTTAAGTATATCTGATTTTCGATAACTTTTTGTAGTCTGATTTTCTGCATACTGTTGCTCCTGAACTAAACTTTTCTTTGGAACTCTTTGGATAACTGCTCTTTCTCCTTGAACAACTTCTTTTGCTAAGTCATTTAATTTAACAATCGTATATTTATCATTAGTCAAAAATAACACTTTTTCTATTAACATCTGATTTAGAATCTGCTTTACTCTTGCCTCTGATAGTTTCGAAAGACTTCCAAAGGATGGCAGTTTTGTTAAACCATACTCTCTTAGCTTAGCTGAATTGCTGCCACATACAATGCCTACAATTACATTTATCCCATACCTTTGCCTGCAATCAATCACAGCTTCAATTATCTTACCGGCTTCCTCTGTTACATCTACTTCTTCGAATTCCGTATGGCAGTTGGAACATTTTTTACACGCTCCTGTATCTCGCTCACCAAAGTAGTTTAAAATATACTCTCTAAGGCAGCCCGTACCAACACAATAATATGTCATCGACTTTAGGCGTTCTTCATCACGCTCCCTAATTGCTTCCATTGATTCAGCTAATTCCTGCTGATTCTCCTTGCTATCCATTAAAAAACGGTTAATCATAACATCCTGTGGTGAATATAGTAATATACACTCTCCTGCTTCTCCATCACGTCCTGCACGACCTGCTTCCTGATAATAATTTTCAAGACTCTGTGGCATATTGTAGTGCAAAACATATCGTACGTTCGACTTATCAATTCCCATGCCAAAGGCATTTGTCGCTACGACAATTGGTGATATATCATAAATAAAATCGTCTTGATTCTTTTTTCTTTCTTCATTGCTTAGTCCTGCATGATATTTAGTTACTGATATATTATTTGCTAGTAATAACTCATAAATTGCATCAACATTTTTTCTCGTTGCACAATAAATAATACCACTTTCTCCTTCGTGACTTTTTACATATTGCAAAATAAAATCATCTTTTTTCTTTGGTGTTTCGACTCCGAAGAAAAGATTTGCACGATCGAATCCTGTCACTGATACTTGAGGATTTTGTAGTCCTAATACACAAACAATATCTTCTCGCACTGTTTTTGTTGCTGTTGCTGTAAAAGCACTTATAACTGGTCTTTTAGGAAGTGAATTGACAAACTTTACGATTTTTAGATAGCTGGGACGAAAATCTTGACCCCATTGTGAGATACAGTGCGCTTCATCGACTGTTAGCATAGATATTTCTGCCTGACTGGCAAATTGAATGAATTCTGGTGTTTCTAAACGTTCTGGTGCTACATATATAATTTTGTATCTTCCTTCAGCGGCATACTGCAATGCCTTAAAAATCTGCGTTTCGCTAAGCGAGCTATTGATAAATGCCGCATGCACTCCTGCTTGATTCAGTGCCTGTACTTGATCCTTCATTAAGGATATCAGTGGTGAAATAACTAATGTAATTCCGCTTAACATCAGTGCTGGTACTTGATAGCATAGAGACTTTCCTGCACCGGTGGGCATTATCCCCAAAACATCCTGACCATCTAATATACTGTCAATCAGCTGCTCCTGTCCTTGGCGAAAAGTCTCGTAGCCAAAGTATTTTTTTAGTATTTGATATTTCATCTTTGTAACTTGGTCCCTCGTTTCTTTTGTTTATTATGTTTACATTTTACATTAAAACGGGCACTTTGACAACAGTGATTTGTATTTTCTACTCTGCCAACTTCTGAAACACTTCACAATACTCGCCCTTTTTAAGTCCCTCATCCAATTTCAAATTTCCAATCGAAACCCTTTTTAAATATACAACATAACATCCTACACTTTTCATCATTCTCTTTACTTGATGCTTCTTTCCTTCGGTAATGGTCAGAAACCCTGATGTCACCTCTTGGTTGTCATGGATTTGTTTCTCAATACAGCAACCATCCTGCTCCATTTCATCCTTTAATTCTGTATAAAAGCCAGTCTTTACAATTCGTATCTTTGCCGGCATTGTTATTTCATTCTCTCCGATATCCACTCCTTGCCGGATAGTTCTGATTGCATTTTCATCGATTTTTCCAAATACCCAGAAATAGTATGTCTTCTCAACATGATGACCCGGATTCATCAACCGATGATTAAGTTCTCCATCATTCGTAATCAAAACAAGTCCTTCTGTATCCATATCCAAACGACCTACCGCAAATAATCCTGTGGTGTCTATATCTGTGAAATAGTCAAAAATCGTTTTATGTATTGCATCTTTTTTGGCAGTAACACATCCCTGTGGTTTATTAAACATGTAACAGACTTTCCTTATATCAGCAATTTCTTCTCCTTGATAGGCAATTCGGTCTGTTTTTTCATCTACTTCATGAGCTGGAACTTGTATAACTTGCCCATTCACCTGCACAACACCTTCATAAATGTATTGTCTTACTTTTTTTCGTGTTCCTATTTGAGCTAGGGAGAGATATTTGTCTAAGCGCATGACTTTCTCACTTTCTTCTTTAGTCTACATATCAGCTCAGTTCTTATCCTGATTCCCTACAACCTTGTTTCGCCCTGTCTGCTTTGCTTGATACATATAATTATCAGCTCTTTCTAAAAGTGAATCAACTGTATCTTCTGCTCTAGACATAGACACACCAAAACTTGCTGTAATTCTCAAATCATAACGAAATTCGAGTGCCTGCACCGCTACACGTACTCTCTCCACTACAGTAAATGCCGTATCTCTATCTTCAAGATGTAGAACACCAACAAATTCTTCGCCACCATATCGTGCAACAACATCTGAAGGTCTAATACTGTGTCGTATCGTTTTAACAAAGGTTTTCAACACTTCATCTCCCGTACCGTGTCCAAACTTATCATTAACATTTTTGAAATAATCAATATCAGCAAGGAAAACAAACATATGACTGTTTGTTTCCTTACAAGATTTTAACTCTCTCTCAAGAAACTCAGAAAGAAAACGACGATTGTAAGCACCTGTCAATGCATCACGAATAGATGTTTCTTCAAGCTCCTGATTTTTTAATTCTAGCTCTTTAAGAAGTTGCTCAATACGATTTGTTTCTCCTTTATAGGATTTGCTGACATACACCGCAAGAGCTGCCATTCCTGAAAATGTTATCAGCATAGCAACAAGTAAATCAATAATCTGCGCCTGTGGCCCCTGAAAAGGAACAACCAGCTGTGGAAAATGATACTCCAACAAACTGCATGTAGCAAAAATTAGACCACATGTAATGATTAATAATTTACGAAGCCTATTAAAAAATACAATGCAGAGCAAAAATAAACACAGAGGAACAAAGAGTAATGAGGTTCCTTGATACCCTGCCGTCTGAAAGAACATAAAAGGCAAATATAAATGTGTAGTCAAAATCAAATGTGGTTTATAAATCCTCATACGTTTTTCCTTTGAAATAAAAAGGATTACGACACAACACAGATTATAGACATGTTGAATAACAACACCAAACACACCTGCTCCTAACAAGGTATTCGTGGTAGCTGAAATGGTTGAAATAATTAACGTTACGAAAAAGAATACCATATACAACCGATATTCAAAAGGCAATGCTTTATCAAAATAGCTTCTATTAAAAAATTGTTTAATTTTTATAATCATTATACACCTCATGAGAAATTTTATTTTTAAAACTTACCACATTTTTTAGTTATAATAATACAACAGGCAATCCTAAAGACTACCTGCCATTATAAGTTGATATTTTATCATAGAACTGTTATTTTTACAACCACATTTAAGACCCTGTTGATTTATAATGCCGTAAACCTAACCTAAAAAATGCATAGGACGGAATTAGAAACAGTAATCCAAATAAAGGTGTTAGCATATAAAATATGCTTTTCTCAATATCCAATAAATATAGTAAAGGATAATATTGGAATGACGCTAAAGGAATCACAAATGTAAGAAATCTCAAAACTTCTTTACCATATATAGAGTATGGGTAACGACCGTGGTCGCGCCCTCCGTATGTCAGGACATTCATAAATTCCAATCCCTCTGTGGTAAAAAATGCAAATGCAGATTGAATAAGAAATAAACCTGAAAAAATCAAGCTCCCACATACCACCATAAGGAAAAGTGTGAAAATCTTATCGGGTGACCAAGTAATATTACTATTAGGAATTGACCAAATCATTACAATTGCTGCTTGTGTTGTTGCCCCAATTCTAAAAAGTGATAACCTTGATGTTAGAACCAGAAAAATAATGCTCCTCGGTCTGACTAAAGCACGGTCGAACTCACCGTTTGCAAGCATATTGGGAAGTCGTTCAAATCCACTTCCCAACATTTCAGCAAAAGAAAATGCCATGATAACAACTGCAAAACAAAGTAATACTTGACCGTATGTAAACCCATCTACGTTATAAAACAAATGAAACATAAAATATACACCCAAGAAAGTTGAAAACTGCATTAAAAAATTACCAATCGTTAAAAAAAGGAATGATGCCTTATGTTGCATTTCACTTTTAGTAAAAATAGAAAGAATTTTTAAGTATAATTTCATATTGCATCACCCTCCTTGTACTATCACTTTTTTTAATGAGCGGTTCATTAAGTATTTTCCTAAAACGACCAACAGCACAAACCATATAATTTGAAATAATATACCTTTCAATGCATCTGCTCCCATGATATTACCACTGTATATACGGAGTGGCATATTCTGCATCGCCGCAAATGGGAGTGCTTCAAGCACAGTGCGCATCCCCATCGGAAAGAATGGAAATGGTATAACTGCTCCCGTAAAAAATGAAGTTGCCGCTATCATCAACACCCTCACACCTCTGTATGAAGTTGTGTAAAACATTGAAACATACATAAGCATAGCAAATGCCACGGTAACGCCTAAGGCCAATACTACTGATATCAAAAACATAACGGATTGAAAAATATTGGGCGGAAGCGATAAATTATATGGATCGGGCAAAAAAAATACGACTATCAATAAAGGAAGTCTAAATACCGTAAACGCTACACGGCCTGCGCCGGCACGAAAAAACCAACGACCGTATAAATCAGCAGGTCGAACAAGTTCATAAGCTATCGCACCGCTCTCGATAGATGTTTCTATTTCGTTGTCTACAAATGTTACTGAAAACAACATTAAAAACGCTTGTTGAAGCCACATATATGAAATCGTTTGTGGTAATGTCATCGGAAAAGCTGAAGAATCACTGCGGTAAAAAGCTGAATAAGCTAAAACCAACATCAAGCCCCACAAAAATCCCGTAAATAGAAGTGAAAAAACGACTATTCTGTATTGCACACCATGAATGAAACGTATACGAAATATTGTTAAGTATTTTTTCATATGCTGTACTCCTTGTATAACGCTGCAACCATTTCTTCGGAGGTAACGCTGGAAACAGATATATCCAGTAATTCGGTCTGCGCTGCAAGACGAGCTATCGCATCAGAAACAGGTAGAACACTTGGATCAAGTGCAATTACCAGTCGACCTTCTTTCATTTCAACTAGTGTCATACCATCACAAATTTGTGGTGTTGTTCCATTGTATTCTACTACTAGTGTTTTACTTTCCGAGAAACGTTTTTTTAATTCTTCAAGACTGCCATCAAGTAATATTTTACCCTTACCAACAAGCAGAATACGTTCGGTTAATGCTTCTATATCCTGCATATCATGAGTTGTTAAAATAACTGTCGTACCATGTTCAGCGTTTAGCTTTTTGATAAACTGTCGCACCGCAATTTTTGAAACTGCATCAAGTCCAATAGTTGGCTCATCAAGAAATAGTATTTTGGGATTATGTAGGAGTGAAGCTGCAATTTCGCAACGCATACGCTGACCGAGGCTAAGAGTTCGTGTTGGAGTTTTCAATAGTTCTTGTAAGTTAAGTAGCTCTGTCAATTCGTCCAAGTTTCCCTTAAATGCCTTTTCTTCCACCTTATAAATGTCACGTATTAACTCAAAGCTGTCGATAACAGGAACATCCCACCAAAGCTGACTTCGCTGTCCAAAAACAACTCCGATGTCACGAACATGAGCTGTACGTTCTTTCCATGGTGTTCGACCATTAATGTCGCAAATGCCATTGTCCGGTGTTAAAATACCGCACATGATTTTTATAGTGGTACTTTTTCCTGCACCGTTCGGACCTATATATCCCACCATTTCACCATCATTGATTGTGAAGCTGACATCATCCAAAGCATGGATGATTTCGTATTCACGAGAAAATAATGCTTTAACGGCACTACCAAATCCTGCTTGCCGCTTGGCTACACGGAAAGTTTTGTTGATGTTTGAAAGTGTAATCATTATATTCTACTTCCTCCATTATTTATGTTGATTATAAAATATTTTACCATAAAAAACTTTTCTTTGCTATCTCTTCCAATTATAGCAATATAGAGAAATTCGTTGTTATCCTATAAAATCATCATGAAATCTGCTTTACCTAATATTTTTTTATTTTATGTCGATAGTAACTATAGTGTATATTTCTCAAGATATTATATGTGTTTAAATCGTACAGCATAAATATATTCAGAAAGGAGATTATCAATGATTAATAGTATCAACAACAATCCTTACATCGCAAACTACACAGCAACAGCTAGAAATGAAAAGTCAGCTGATGTTTTTGCTCTTCCAAACCAGGAGGACATATCTGCTACTGATTCTGAGCTACCTGTAAAAGACCGTATTACAATGATTGATTATGAAGAAGTTCAAGAGTTTTTACATACCAAAGCCAAAGTACTGCCAGACGATATCGGCATGAGGGGAGAAAAGGCTGATGAGTATTTTAAAAACCAGGGGGCACCTATATTATATGTATTTAATGAAGATGGTTCTGCCTCAATAAAGGAAGGGTTATCACTGGAACACTATCGTCTTGCTTTAAAAAATCTTGCAAACGTGCAGCCGTTTAGATCAGGATTAGGATACGGACGCCGCTAGTATAGACCTAAAGTATCGCAGATATTGGGATGAAGAAAACCGATGGTTCTGACTAAGATTAGTCTATACCATCGGTTTCTGTTCTAAGCCAAATAACTTTGAGTTTAAATAAACTCTACGCCACGGGAGGGAGCTTGTAGCAAAATGGTTACCTGGTTACTGTAGTCGGTTCCATGCTCGACAAGTCCTGTACCTGGTTGAAATGTATAATCAATTCCTGAGGTGTTATTGAGAACACTTGCTGACGGATTATTATTTACGCGTACTTGGAAGGTAAGCTTTGACATCACCGTCTGGTTCGGCTGAACATCTCCGAGGGCGATTCCAACAGTAGGATCCGCCAAAGGAAGGCTTATATCATTTAGTGTAACCGTTCCGGGAATAAATGTAACATCCGCCGGCAAATCATCTACAAAGACTGATCCATTTGCATATACGTCACCCAGATTTCTAAAACTTATGGTATAGGTAATAATACTGCCAGGGAATGCGATAGATTGGTCTGCCGATTTAATAACTGTAAAAGAAGCCTGATTCATGTCAATTTGCAGACCCAATGCAGCGATTTGATAGGTATCCCTATGTGTATTAAGTGTGATATATCCGTTGGTCTGTCCCTGAGAAAGTGCATGGGAAATATCAATATTTGTAATATCCCACTGATTACGTGTACCGAGAGGTAGTACGTTAGGAGGAACTACATTGGCATTGCCTAGCGTTCCCCTAGTGTCCAGATTACCGTTATCATCATTTATCTGCGCAGCAAAAAAGTTATTGATTGGGTTATTGGGACCATATAAAGTAATCAATGTTGAAGCATTGTTAGGGTCGGTTCCAAATTGCACGTAGTCTTGAGTCAAAGCGGAGTCGCCTCCGGCTGCACCTAAGACAAGTCTTGCCTTAACAGGAGCTACTGTCGGTGTTTTAAAATCGCTAACATATACCTGCACTTGTGGTGGACTGCCAACTTCTGTGCCTACAATATTTTCAAAAGCACACCAAACATTTACATTTCGAAAAGGCAGCCTGTTATCAGAATAAACTACCATAATCTGCCAACCTGCCGACTCATCCGTTCCCCCCAATAGACTTGGCACAGCACTTATTGTATAAAATCCTGAGCCCTCAGAAGTGACAATCGAGGTAATGTCACAAACATTGGTATAGAGTTTTATATCGTTTGCCGTAATTTGCTGACGGTAAGCTGGATTGCCACTTATAGTATAGTTGTTGTCTTTCGGACCTTTTAGTCCGATTGTGTCATTATAGTTGTTTAACACTGTTGACTCGCTTTGATATGTTCCAACCCATACAAGTTGAGCAAACTCAACCTTCCCCCCCTCAGGTATTGTTAGATACCCAGCCGATGAAGCCCTTCTATAATCATCAGTGAGTGAGCCTCCAGGCGGTGGTGAAGTTGCCGATATAAAATGTAATATTCCGGTTCCATTGATTGGTTCACCAGAAACCCCCAGAGAGTTTCCTGTCATTACAATACCAGCACGTAGGTTTTTCTTATACACATTGTATATCATTTTATTTCCCCCTTTTAGTTTGGATACTAAATTTACTTAAAAATAAATGTAAATGTGGTTATATAGTATATGCGGGTTATATATATATGTGTTACTATGGTGTATATACCATGTTCAGCGTTTAGCTTTTTAATAAATCTTATTTACCTAATACTTTTTTAATTTATGTCGAGAGTAAATATAGAGTATATTTCTCAAGATAGTATATGTGTCTAAATCGTACAGCATAAATATAATTAGAAAGGAGCTTATCAATGATTTCCATCTTTGGCAGTATGTGCAAAAATTGCACATACTGAATCTTCATCCAATTTATTATCTAAAAAGAGCTTTTTTAGATGCTTAGTAACCACCGAGCGGTCAATTCCATATAATTCAGCCATCGTTTTTTGTGTCAGCCAAATATTTTCATTTTCATAACGAACTTCAACCGAACCTTCACCACTTCCCGCTACAAATGTTAAGTATTCTGCAGCGGCTGAAACTGGCAAATTACTCTCTTTATCCTATTCAATTTTGCAGATGGCGTCTGCAAAATTATTCTGAAATAATTATAACTTATATATAATAACAAGAATAATGACAGATACTGAAAATGAATATCTGCCATTTTAAAAAAACTGTGTTAAATTAATTCTTACTCAAACTCAATGGTCGCCGTAGGCTTTGGACTCATGTCATAGCAAACTCTGTTTACATTCTTTACTTCTTTTAAAATTCTGTCTGTTATTTTAAGAAGTACTGGCCATTCTACCTGCTCTATTGTAGCAGTCATGGCATCTATTGTATTTACTGCTCTAATTATTACCATGTACTCAAATGTTCTTGCATTATCACGCATTCCTACTGATTTAAAATCAGGCACTGCTGTAAAATACTGCCATACTGTTTTATCTAATCCTGCTTTTTGGAATTCTTCACGAAGAATCGCATCTGATTCTCTTACTACTTCTAATCTTTCTCTTGTAATTTCTCCAAGACAACGAACGCCAAGACCTGGACCTGGGAATGGCTGACGGAATACCATCTCATCAGAAAGCCCTAATTCCAATCCACACTGTCTTACTTCATCTTTGAACAACTGACGAAGTGGCTCTACTAGTTCAAACTGTAAATCCTCTGGTAAACCACCTACGTTATGGTGTGACTTAACCATTTTAGCTGTCTTTGTTCCACTCTCTACGATATCAGGATAAATTGTACCCTGTCCGAGGAAATCAATTCCCTCAAGTTTACGTGCTTCTTCTTCAAATATACGGATAAATTCTGTTCCGATAATTTTTCTCTTTTCTTCTGGGTCTGCAATTCCTTCTAATTTTGTTAGATAGCGCTCTGTTGCATCTACATAAACTAAATTAGCATCTAATTGGTTTTTAAAAACTTCAATAACGTCTTCTGATTCACCTTTTCTCATCAAACCGTGATTTACATGTACACATACTAATTGTTTGCCGATTGCCTTTAATAAAAGAGCTGCTACAACTGAACTATCAACACCACCTGATAATGCAAGCAATACTTTTTTATCTCCAACCTGTTTTTTTACTAATTCTATTTGGTCAGCAACAAAATTTTTCATATTCCAATTAGCTTCTGCCTTACAACTATCAAACACAAATGCTTTTAAATTAGTAACTGCATCTTCCCAAGTATCATATTTTTCTTCACATTTTGCAAGCTCGTGGTCAATTGACATAACTGGAATTCCCATTTTATAAATGTCTTCTGATACATCAATACGAACACCATCAACAATATGATTTTCTCCTCCATAAATAATAATACCTTTAACATTTGGAAGTGCATTTAACTCTTCAACTGTAATGTCATGAGGATAAATCTCACTATATACACCTAATGCTCTTATTTCTCTTGCTAAAACTGTATTTTCTGTACTTCCAAGATCTAAAATGACTATCATATCCTGCTTCATAAACCTAATTTTCCTCCTATATTGTATTAAAATAACTTTTTCTACTTAATATTTTATTGTACCTCTTTAGGATACCTCATTCTTAGATTTCACACAAGATATTTTTACTTATTTCTTAAATTTTATATGAATTATTTAGGATAAATCTAAAATACTATTTATCCAAATATCATACTGCAAGTAACTTTCCCAATTTCCAAGTTGTGTCTGTTCATTTAGTAATTCATATGCACTGGATAAATAATCCGCCTTATCAAAATAACTATTGCTGCATGATTTATCTCTCATAATGCTCATTTGCATAAAATTTTTACTTGATGTGTTTCCAGATTCTACACTTATTACCATAAGCTCAATAAAAGAACAATTTGAAGGATTAATTTTACTTGCATCTATGATTTGCTCGTATTCCTCACCATTTTCATCAATTCCTTTTACTAGATATAATGGCATTTCCTCTGAATAGTTTTCTGCCCTATACACATTGCCAGACTCACCTGTAGCAGCACAGCCCATTGAAAAAAGTGCACCTTTGCATAACATTGTTCGTTTTCCTCCTGCTGTTGTAACAGTAAGAACCTCATTAAAATCCTGTTGATTTTTCTCGGTACTTGATATGATATTTTCATAAGCATTTGTACAGTCTATGTAACTTATACTTTTAACTTCCATGTTAATTCCTCCTTCCATATTATAATATAAAAATGGACAGCTCTTTTCAAGTTTCGAAAAGAAGCTGTCCATAGCCCTTATACATCCATGTAGGTATATTATCGGCAACTTTGCCATTGTACTTTAGTGTTTTTTATATAATGCTTAAACTATATTAATAAACAATTTATTTAGTACATCCCAATCCTTAACCCTATCATCCTCCATACCTTTTGATAACTGTTCATATTTAATAATTTCATCCTCTATGTATTTATGTATTATTGGCATTTTGGGTTTTAAATCTTTTTCATCACTTTTTGCCTTTATAAAAAGCATCTGATTTATTTCATCTGATAATTCTTTTGGCAGAATCTGTTTTAACAAATCTTCAAATTTGACAGGCGGAATAGCATTATTATCCTCAATAAACTTACATACTAAAAGTGGCCTTAGTGCGTAAATATATTTCTTATACTTAACCTCATCATCTTGTAAATACTGCTTAAATGTGCTATTTGCCAATCCATAATAATGATAAAGTGCTACCTTTTTAGAAAAATATTTTTTTGAACTTTCACATATTTTTTTCCATTCATCTGTTGTCTTGTAAACTATTGGGGAGTTTGCCCATTCAAATAATGTAGCGTTTCCTTTATGAAACTGCTTTAGTGTTTTCTTTAAATCCCATCCGTTAATATCAAGTACTTCATCAAGCTGCCATTCAATGACATCCTTTTTTTCCTCTAGGCACAAATAATCTTCTTTATGTCTTACATAGACAAACCTTACATCATAATCACTATCGGGAGATTCAACACCCCAAGCTCTGCTGCCGGATTCTACTGCATAGAGAACTCTTACATTCTCCTTCTGCTCTATCTCTGATAACTTTTCTATAATCTCTTTTCTTATATCTCTCACTCTAATCCTCCATATCTAAGGCTTTTCTATTAATATATTCAACAAACTTTTCTACTTTTTCCATATCGGGATTATCCGGTAATCTCGTATTCTGTGTTGCTATATCCAACCTTTTCTCATAATCTGATAATATATCATAGAATTCTTTTGAATATGTTCTATCCTGATTTTGAAAATCTCCCTGCCTAATACTTCTTAGAAGTCCCAAATCATCTGTTCTGTGCGTTCGTATCTCGCCTTTTTCCAAAATATCAATTGCCATCATAAATAAACGTATCAAATGCATAGCGTGCTTATTTAAGTGGTTATCGTCTTTTTTCTTGTTACGCTTTCCTATTTTATCATAATCCCTAATTACGCTATTCATAGCACCTAACATATTTTCATAATCTCTAAGTGGCAGATGTTTATAATCTGCATCTATAAATAGCTCTGTCTCAAGCTCTTCGTTATCCGACTTGTCTATATAAATATTTATATTTCCTTTATCAAACATTTCATTCTTACGTCTAAAATCCTCCAAGGCATTTTTAACTGAATTGAAAATATGCTGTTCTCTCTCATGCTGTGGCATTGAATCCCTTGCAATTGCATTTTGAAGTCTTCTAAGCTGAGCACACGCATATCCGCCGAAGGTCTTCGCTGCTTTTTTTGATAAAAATAAATGTTCATTATCCAATAGCTTCTGTCCCAATTGCGTTTTTATCAAATATTGATTCTCGTCCAATCCTAATAATTCTATAGTGTTTGGGTTACATTCAAGTAGGAGTTTAACCATCTTATTAAAAGAATAAATAACTGTATCTGTGGTACTGTCTTCATACTGCTCAAATTCAGTTAATCCTATTATATCTGATGGCAGATTTAGTGTAATTCCTCTAAAATCAATATCGCTATTGTCATTATTGGTTCCATAAGCATAGCTTCCACCAAGTCCCATCAAGATAATACGTTTTCCAAGTCTTTTGTTGCTTCGGAGAAAATCATATTCTGTTGAATTCATAAGTTTTATAAAGTCCATGTAAGCCATCCTTCCACTTATTATACTCAATGTGATAAACAATAGATAATAATTGCCTGTTGTATTTCGAGTAAATACTTTTTAAACTCATATCCCACAAAGAAATCGGAGGAAATAGCATCATCTGAAACCTCTTCTCCACGGAAAAAAGGTGGGCATGGATTTAATATTGCACCTTTGTTTGCTTTTTCCATAATAGCTTTTGTTATTTGATAGTCTTTGAAATCCTCTAAAACATCTTTTGGAAGAGAGTCTGTACAAATTATGTCTTTTCCTTTTATTGCAAGTTCTATATCGTCTGACCAATCCACATCTTCTATCTTATAGCTTTTTGGACAACAATGTGAAAGTTCAAAGCCCATGACTTCTGAAGCTTCTTTCCACGCCAAACCTATATTTCCTCTTTTCCCGCAAAATAGATACTTATCGTTTAAGAAATCTGGGCGAAGCTTTGATAGTGAATACATATCTGCAAGCATTTCACATGGGTGATTGATGTCTGTCATGGCATTAATGATTGGCATTTTTGAGTATTTGCTCATTTTTTCCATGATGTCTATATCCTTGTGTCTCACAACAATAGCATCTACCCAGCTATTTAAGTAGCCGATAACGTCTTCTATTTCTTCTTTTTTATCTAAAGTCTCTGGTGGGAATAGTATTGTTTGTCCACCTAGTAAGTAGATGCCTCTTTCAAAGGTGACTCTTGTTCGGATGCTAGCTTCTGGGAAGAACATTATTACTGTTTTTCCTTTTAGATAATCTACGTGTTTTCCTTCTTGGATTTCATCAGCTATTTTAAATATTTCAAATATTTCTTGTTTTGTATAGTCAGTTAGTTTTAATAAGTTTTTCAATTTTTCACCTATGTCTTTCTAAACTTGATAGCATTACTTGCTTTCTTCTTCCAGAATCATTTTCATAACTTTATTTTCTCGGACAATCCAAGGAATGTTAGCGAAATCTTTTACGGATTCATTCTTTTTTATAATTTCCTCTAATGGAAGCCATGCAACTTGATAGTTATATTCCTTTTCGTAATCATCAAGGTTTCTATTTCCTGCTTCATCTTCTACATCACATAAGAAATAGTAGGATTGCATTTCCATGATACCATCATATTCACCTTTTCTTTTCTCAAAAACTTCTATGCATTCTGTTATGGTGTTATTTATGACATTATAGCCTGTTTCTTCCTTTACTTCTCTGATAAGAGTTTCTTCTAGGGTTTCGCCTTTTTCCATTCCTCCGCCTGGGAATTTATAGTCACCATAATCACTGTGAATAACAAGATATTTGTTATCTCTTTTTATAATGCCTCTTACTGCAGTTCTTTTGAAGATGGTTGAATTCTCTATGTAGTTTTTTAGGTCTATGTTTATTTTTTTCACAATTTGTGTCCTTTAATCTATTATTTATTTTTTCTTAGATATATACCATTATAACTCACATCATATCCATTATCACCTTGGATGCGTTTGAATTCTTCAACGCCTTTCTTTTCACTTCCAGCAGTCCATTCAACATAGAAGGAATCTCCATCAGTACGTATTATCGTTCCTGATGAATCATTCATATCTATGTCTGTGCCTTCAATTGTTAGTATTATATCATCTTTATGATCTAATAAAAAAATAAATACAAATTCACCTTTTATCGAATCCAAAAATTCTTGTTCTTGCGCTTGTTTCGTTTTATCTTCTTGCCAATTAGTATAAAAATTAATCCCACTTATCACCAATGCAATTGATAATATAATACCCAAAATAATGGTGATGATTTTTTTCTTTTTCTTTAGTTTTTCTAATGCTATCTTTTTTTCTTCCTCTTTTTGCTCTTCTATTTTTAAATCTTTTTCTTTTTTATCGCAGAAAAGTTTATAACTTATTTCTATATAATCCTCCGTATAACCCATAGATGAAACCTTATCCATATTGCAACTAAAGCATCTTTCACATTTTCTATTATTAACATAACCACATGTACATTGCCAATAATCTTCCATGGCAATTGAATAATAATTTGCATTTCTATTTTCACTTTTTGCCATCTCAGCATATTTTTCTGGCAATTTCTTTTGATACCCTTTTACCCAAATTGGATTTGGTATATTTTCAATCGTTCCATCTTCGCATAAAATTTGTATAATTTCTAAATCAACTTTTCTAATTTCGCTATTTGGAAGCTTAACAACATTTTTCAGATCGCATTTATATCCAGCTCTTAAAAAGATGTCTTGAATGGTAAATGTAAAGTCTTCCTTTTGGTCTATTAGTATCTTTTCATTAAAACTGTTAAATCCTTTGCACGAAATCTTTACCGCCTTAATAGCTTTTGAATATGCATTTATTAAACTACAATTTAAATATAATGAACCATTTTCATCCATTGTAATTTCATAACCTGGTATGTATACCTAGAGCATTTATATTTATTTCCTCTGTTATTCCATTATTAATTCTAACCAAGATTCTGTTTGCTTTTCTTTTTTCATGTCTTTCCGGAAGAGAAATTGCATGAATAATTGCAATAATCCATATTAAAAAGCCATATAAATACCATACTCCAAAACTCTTGCCTTTTCTTTTTGCAATACTTGCCGGCAAAAAAGCCAACACTGCTGCGATGATTAATGTTGATATAACCCACATAAAAACTCCTCCTAAATTTTATCAATTTTTTTTATTATATCATAATATTTTACTATTTCAAATATTAAATCCTATAGTTAGAGTTGTGTTTTTACTGCCTCTAACACAAAATTTGATAGATGATATTTATTGAGTAAATCTGTGATTTATTATATAATGTAAGCAAATAGTTTTAGGAGGTCCGTGTATGAAACGATTTATATTATATTTTTCAATTCTTTCTTTAACAATACTTGTCCTGTCCGCTTGTCATACGGATTCTAATAATGACTCCGATGTTGGTGAATCATTGAAAAATCCCACAAGCACAGAATTTATTGATAAAACATATTACAATTTTTTTGCTTCATATTATCGCATTAGTTGGCAAGAGGAATGGGATGAGAATATAATTATTATCCGCTCAGTGGATGAACTGCGTGATTATGCTAAACAGATTGATTTACTTGCGCGTGAACGTCTGCGCAAGGAAGTTTTAGATAATTCTATCAAATACAGTGATGATTTTTTCAGTAATCATTCACTTATTGTTGTGTTTGCTTCAGAGGGTAGTGGTTCAGTACGACACAATGTTACATCAGTAACAGATGATGACAAAGTATTGCAGATTTGCATAGACCGACATAGTCCCGAATTAGTTACTTGGGATATGGCATCTTGGCTAATCTTTATAGAAACCGAAGAGATACCTATTGGATTGGAGCCGAAAATAGTATGGAATCATGTTACCTTAGATTCCATCGCTCTGTCACCACCCGCCAGTGCATTGAAGAATGTTGCCCTTGAAAGTTTACAGGAAACTGATAAGCTATATGCAGTCTTTCAATTTTCTGGTATCCACAGTCGTTTATACCCAGGTATAATTGACACATTGAAAATGACCAAAGATGGTAATGAGATGAATTTTAGTGACTATGGTATTTGGGGTGATGAGTATGAATACTATAAACGAGTTATCGAAAACGGTGAAACCACTTTTTATATTCCTATCAGTATATATCCTGAAGTTTCGGTTGGCGCTTATGTGTTCTCTGGTGAATATCAAGGTAAAACCTTTTGTACGGAACCGCTTGATATAGCATATTAAATTAATCTACCAGTCTCATTTTAATATGCGACTGGTAATTCTTTTGTTAACTCTATAATTAATTCCTGCGAAACTAATTTTTCGTGAACGACATCTTAAACGACACTTTGAGCGACATCTTACTTTTCTACTTCAATCTGAAGTTATAATATTTTTTAGTGATTTTAATTTATTAAAATATCACCTTAATATCTTTATAGGAAAATACATATATGCTTTACCTGTTATAGGGCAATTAAAATCATGCACTGCCCCAACTAATGATAACACCTTTCTGATCTGCTATAATTATAATATACATAATGATATTTTACCGACTCTTATTGTTATGTAATGTTGGATTTATCATTTTTATTGAAATTAATGTATTAGATTAACTTTCACAGATTTCTTATTTAGTCCCTTTTATGTAGCTCTTGATATACACTTTTTACAACTGTAGTATCAATACCATGTTTTTCACCTAAATCAATAATGGTTTGCCCAAAAAGTTCTCTTTCATCTGGCCTATCTTTTAATTCAAAATCTCTTTGAAATGAGGTTTTTGCCTCATAAGGAAAATTTTTAGCCATTAGATATGAAGTATCTACGATATTTTCAGGAAGTGTAATGTTTTCAGCCTTACTAATTGATTCGATTTCTTTCATTATTCCTTTAACTCTTTTTGATGATTCTTCGTTATCTAACACTTCTCCTAATATCTTGTTCTCACTGGCAGTTACAAGTCCATAGGCAGCAATGAACATATATTTACTCCAAATAGCTTCAATATGTTGGCTACTCCATTCAAACTTTATTTTTGCTTTGCTCATCAATTCACATACGTCGTCAGCATTAATATCTTTGTGATTTGGGTCTTGACCAAAAGTAATCGTACAAGCTCCACCATTTTGTTCGACAACACCATAAGATTTAATATGTGTTCCAACATAAACACATGCAGGAAATATTATTCCTTTATCTGTTATTTTTCTGATTCTATCATAAATATCAATGCCGTTTAAAAGAGGTATTATCTTTGTATTAGAATCTAATTTTGGTAGAATCTTTTTAATGGCATCTTCTAAATCATACTGTTTCACACAAATAAAACAGATATCTAGCTTAGGTAGTTCTTCGCAATTATCTGTTGCAAGTGTTGGAAGGCATTTTAAAATGCCTTCGGTTTTTGTTTTTAAAGTTAATCCATTTTGTTTTATCGCATTTAGGTGTTTTCCTCTTGCGATAAAGTATATATTTATATCTGGAGCGTTAGTATTAAGCAGTTGGGTCATTTTTCCTCCAAAATAACCTCCTACTCCACCAACACCTAAAAAGGCTATGTTTTTCATATTTTTTACTCCTTGTATTATAGGTAATCTTTAGTTTGATTTTTCAAATAATTTTACCATCGCTTTTTCTCATGATAACCTTGTATTAAATGACCAAATCAGGTTTTCTCATTGATACTATTCAAATTCGTCCCGGGCATTTTATCATAGCATGACAAAGATTGATAAATGGTGGTTTCTGGTATATGTATCATGAAATGTTATGCTTTTCACATTGTTTTTAATTCTTTTAGTAGCAAATTCTTCGATATATGCGATTGCATTAGTAATACCTTCATTCCAGCTATTCATATGATATCACCTTTCTAATTTGCTATAGTTACATTATACATATTTATGTTTTATTTTCCTGACTTTCATTGTTATGGTGTCGGATTAGTCATATAAGTTCATTCTGCTCCATTTACAATCCTCTCATATAATAAATACAAAGGTTAGCTGCCTTTACTTAATTATTTATCTTCATATTGTTCTGAAAATTCATCATATGTTCCTATAGTTCTAAAATCGATTTTGTATTCTTTTTCACTTATTTTATACACTTCAACAGAATCAATTCCTATCGTCTCAAGTTTTTGATATGTTAATAATTCCTTTTCTTTTAAGTTCATAACCTCACGTAACAGCCACTTCCCTAGTGCTAAATTAGGATTTGACATCAATGCCTTTCCTCCATCCTGACATACTTTTGCTGATAACTCATTACCATTTGGAAGTTTTAAAATAAATATTTTATCTCTGCTTGGAAAAAAATCTGGAAATCTTCTATGTATCCATAATGGAATTGGAATATATATTTCATTATCATCTCTTAATCTTCCAGCTGCATTCCATTGATTTAGACCGCTTTTCTTTGGAACATTACGTCCGCCTCTATCAGAAAACAAAGGTAGAATTATACTTTCTTGTTTCTTATATAATACTGTTTTTATATTATCATTATAAGTTGCAAGACGTAAAAGTTCTTTATATGGTTCATCTAAAATTTCAACTTTTATAGATAACAATTCATCTGTAGTATTAAATCTCTTATATAATGTATTCTTATTTAAATTAAACGAATATTCATTTTTTCCATCTTGAAAATATATCACATTTCCATTATTCTTTATATGAATATTATTAATATTTTTAATGTCTATAAAATCCATATTAAATTCACATATCTTTATTAAACCAGATTCTCTTACAATACAATGATATATCATTTTATCAATTCCATATATTCTCATAGTACTCATCATTCTCTCATTTCTTAGGTTTGCAATAGTCGCAACCACACTTTCTGCACTTTTATATCTAATCATTGAAGCATCTTTATTGAATTCTGCTACTTTTTGCATTGTATTATTATTCATTCCCAAAAAGGTCTTAATACCTATACCCACTCTACCTAACTTTGCATCTGCTGAACAATCTGCCCTGCTTAAATTTTCCGCACCAGTCACAAAACAAAATGTATTTTCTGCAATTCTTGAATTAATATATGGAGAATCACTTTCACTAAATAAACCAGAGAGCATACCCCCACATTTTAAATAATTACAATAATTGTTTATTACTTCTTCTCCTAATGTTTCAATTAACATTTATTTCTCCCTTCTCAGCTGTTTGTTTTTATTTCCTAATATATCTAATGTAATCACCTTCACATAAATATAATACATTGAAATAAATATTTTGTAAATATATTGCCACAATAGTGACATTTGTTTTTATATCAAAATTGGACAACAGTATCTGCTGTCCAATTTTAATTTACATTATGTTTCTATAAAATATTTAAACTACCATTTCTTCATATACTTCAACATGTTCTAATGCAACTCTAATTTCTTCTGCTATTCTTTCAATTACTGGTACTACAACCGAATTACCTGCTTGTTTATATAAATGAGTATTAGCCATATTAGATGGCAATTTGTATTTTTTATCATACCCCATTATATTAAAACATTCTCTTGGGGTAAATTTTCTTATTCCAGTAGGAGTACATATAATCGGAACATTATGTCCTCCTGTACCCATATTAGCTGTCAAAGTAGGGCAGAGATTACTTTTATTCTCTCTAACATAGATTCTTCTCCACTGATATGTCGTATCAGGATTTTTTACATTTTCTTTTAGACTATCATAAAAACCACATGAATCTTTTGTATAATAATATCTATCTTCTTGTTTAACATTATAATCAATATAATCTTTTAATGTACTTGTAAGTTTTATTGGTTTTGGAAAACTAAATTCCTTATATGCATTTTCGTCTAAAAATGCAACAATATATATTCTCTCCCTATTTTGTGGTAAGTTGCCATATTCGCAAGAATTTAATACAGCCTGTTTCACATAATAACCTGAATCCTTCAATTTTTCAAGGATAACTTTAAATGTATTTCCATTGTCATGTCCCAAGAGATTTTTTACATTTTCGAGAAAAATAACTTGTGGTTTCTTTATTTTAAAAATTCTTTCTAACTCAAAAAATAAGTTTCCTCTATCATCTTCAAAACCTTTACGATATCCTGCAATGCTAAAAGCCTGACACGGAAATCCCCCGATCATAATATCAAAATCAGGAATATCTTCTGCTTTAACATTTCTAATATCATCAACAACTATTTCATTTTTAAAATTCATTTTATATGTAGTTGCTGCATATTTATCAAATTCATTTGCCCAAATCACATTAAAACCTGCTTTTGAAAACCCTGCATCAATGCCACCTACTCCTGCAAAAAAACTTGCAACATTCATGATAATTCCTCCTAAAATTGATATTAAATTAATAACTATATCTTATCATTTTACATCTGTCTTGTCAATCTATTTCGAACATTTGTTTGTATTTTTCAAATCTTATAAGCATCTCTTTACTACTTCTCATATCTCCTGCTTGAACATAATAATTTTCAGCATCCATATGTATCCTTTTGTTTAAAATCGCATCCTTAGGCAAAATGTATCTCTTTTCAATAATCCTTTTTAAGTCTTTATTTGTAATATATCCTGCAATATCATATTCCCATTTTAAGTTAAAGAATATGTTTTCCAACAATACTCTTTCAATTTCTTCTTTATATAGCATCAGCCTTTTTTTCATCTCTGCCTCTGCATCAGGTAAAACTCTGACAAGAATCAACATATCATATTTGTTAAATCCATTATTATTATTTGGTATGTATTCACCATTTTCATTCCAATCTTTAGTTTCTAGTAATAATAAATTGCCATAATACTTTGTAGATTTTATCGCTATATGCAAGTTTAGATATTCTAAATCAAAAGAATCCCATTTCCCATATCCTTCAATACTAAAATCCGGTTTAGATGTCTTAATTTGATTTTTCAGCAAATATCTATATATTGCATATTCAGCCACTTTACCCTGAAAAGTATCTATAAATATTTGTCCTGGCTTTCTTCTAATTTTACCTCCGCTTCGGTTTTTTCTATGTTCACCTTTACCAAATGCCATTTCGTAAGCAAAATCAAAACATTCTCTTATATCATCATTTGATATATCTCCATCTTTAATAAATTTTTTCTTATGATTAATTTGATATTCATTTTCTCCCGTTTTTAATAATCTCCCTTTAATTTCAGCCAAAATCATCACATCCTTCCATCCTCAAGTCAAAAATACACTCTTCAATTGCTTGTATGCATTGATCAATATCTTTCTTTATATCTTTTCCCCAAAATCTTATAACTGTCCACCCTAAAAATAAAAGTTTCTTATTTATTTCATCTTGTCTAATGTTATTAGAGATTTTATTTATCCAATAATCACTATTATTCCCTTTTTCCAATCTTAATCTTAATATTTCTCAGTCCTTACCATGAAAAAACTCACTATCACAAAAAATAGCAATTTTATATTTTGTAAGCACTATGTCTGGCTTTCCTGGCAACTTGTCATAATTTTTCCTATAATAAATACCCCTTAGCTCTTAATGCCTTTCTCAACTCAAGTTCAATAGACGTATTATTACTTCTTATACTTTTCATATTTTTATGCCTTTGTTCTTTCGTTAAGTTATCCATTGCTTTTCTATTTTACCTCACCATAATCTAAAAAAGATAGTAATGCATTTACTCTTTTTCTTCTTGAAAATTTAGATCTACTTGCTGATTGCATAGATTGCTGATAAATATTTGTTTCTGGTATTTTCTTTTCTGATCTTAAATCCTTATAGAATTTATTTAATTTATCCTTAATAATAAAATCAAGTTGATTATTTATAATATATAAGGCAATAAACCATATAGCATACAGATGACTTACTCCTTCAATACTAAACTTTTGATAATCTAAATTCCAACTTTCTACCAACTCCTTAATCTTATTTATATTAATTATTGTTTCTTTTGATTTTTGTTCATCATAATCCGAAGCTATCTCAGCAAAAGCCTTGTCTATTTCTGATTCATTTCCATCAAAAATATTATTCATAATAGTCATTATAAATAACTCTGTTAAAAATCCTATATCTTCTAATCTATTTTTGTTTAATTTTGAAGTCATTTTCATAATAAATCTATCATTTCTAAATCCAACTATATCATTATAAAGCAAAGAATCATAATACTGTGCCTTTCGAAGTTCTTGGGCATTAAGTCTGCTTCCTTCTCTGTTCAGCCGGTCAAAAATATTATCAACTATTTTAACATCAGGATTTTCAATATATTCAACTGAAATAGAATACGCCCAAAAATCCTCAAGAAGAGTTTTGATATCATCATTTAGTTTTGCTTTTTGTTTAATTTCATTAAAATAAAGACCATTTAAATCTTTATTTCCGTAAATATCATTTCCAAACTCTTTTGGTAATGGAACTTCATTATTAATGAAACCAATTATTGTAGACAACCTCTGCTTTCCATCTATTACATCGTAGTTAGTTATACCTGTATCAGAATCTATTTTTTGTTCAAGAAAAATGGGAGGTATTGGAAAATTTTTAAATATTGTATCTAATAAAAATGATTTCTGTTCAATACTCCATACATTCATATCTCTCTGATATGGTGGATCTAATTTATACTTTTTTAGTTGAAATTGCTCATAAAAATTTGATATTGTTATTGATGTTGATTTTCTATAAAATCTATTAATACTCATTTCTATTCTTCCTCCTTTAATAATTTTCCACTACTATAATGGATATAATTCTTAAATAAACTAGTTAGTACTGCATCAAGTGAAGTTGGTGGATCTGGATTAATATATTTAACTTCCATCAATGAATCCATAGATAATAATATATCATCTATCTCATTTCTATCAACATGCCAATAGGATAAGCCAAATAAAATCATTTCATCTTTTGAAGTACTATTAATAATTATATCCTCTATTCCTTTTCTAATTTCCTTAATCCATCCAAAGCTATATCGAGTTGGATCTCCTGCTGGTGGTATTATTGCATTGACTATAGGATAGTCATCCTTTAAATCATATTTAACCTCAAAATCACTAGCATTTTGAGAAACAGCTTCACTAATAACATCTCTAATATTATAAGGACTAGATTCTTGAACTTTAATTTTAAAAGAAAAACTTATTGAACCATGTGGCTTAAAAATTACTATATCTGCATCTGTATGACTAAATCCATATAAGTCAAACTTAATACCTGAAATCATCAATAATCGCTCAAGTAATATGTCATAATTATATGTAACAATGTATATTTTTTTATGTAATCTATTAATTCTATTGTTTCTATAATATTTTTTAACTCGTCGTCCTTAATCAACGAATTGTAATATATAAACAGATAACGCAAATACGAAGATAATTCACTATATGCATGAACAAAAACACTTGAACTGTCTTTAGACTCACCTGGACGTTTCTCAATTGATAAATTAAATACATTTGCGCAAGTAATTACATCAGTTATCAACTGCATAGATTTTTCATACGTCATATATGTTCTGGCTCCTAATGTCCATAAATCAGGAGTATTTCTACGAGATAAAAATCCCTTTTGCTTTGTCTTAGGATAAACAACATACTCTCCTTTACTAAATAAATTATCTAAATCTACTTCATGATTCTTATCCATTTTTTTTACCAAGTCTATAGAGAATCCATTTCCCAATATAATAAATACATTTCCCATTTTATTTTTCCTCTTTATTGTACTCTTTTTATTTACTATAAGTTTAAGGTCATTAATTAAATAACCTATTCTTTGTTTCTAATTTAAAATCTATATAAATTATACACTGAAATATATTATTTATCAATAAAATTCACTCTTTAAATAACTTACATGTATTGTATGATTAAAGTAAAGATTAACCTGATATAATAGATTTAACTTCTGTTTTACATACTAAATTTTTCACTTAAATCTTTCAAAAATGTTGTATACTTATGAGAATAACAATTTTTATAATTCATTTTTCTTTGTAGCTAAGTTTAACATAATGCCGTGTTCAATTTCTATTCACTTAACTATTATCCACATAAATTTTATATGGATTTTCTTTGTATAGGAGATGAAAATAGTTTGTTAATGAAACTATTATTATCAAAGTTTCTATTACCTATTTATCTCTCATGCAATGAACGATAAATATTTATGCTTCTTTCCTTGATTATTTCACAAATACCTTTAATGTATAACTCTAATTTTTCACTTTCTTCATAATTTGGAGGTTCTAACTTATAACCATTATCATTCTTTAATATTTTTCACCCAATTACATACTAAACAAAAAAATTTTTCACCTTACTTTTTGTGGCTAGCAGAAAACACCCCAAGAAAATGACCAAGAAACGAAGCTAAATTGTCTGTAGTCTTTTTTCTATTCCAATTAAGCCTAATATCTAATTGCAGATATGCCCTGTTACGGACTATCTATTTCCCGACAGCCCCATTACATACACAGTTTTTAATTATTGTGTATGTAAAAAATATTAAGTCTAATACAATTTACTACCATAGAACATCTAAATCAGAATAGCATCTGCTAGTAGCAATGTAGTAGCAGAACAAAAAGAAAAGCCCTGAAAACCGCTTATTCAGCAGTCTCCAAGACTTGTTGTTACTATTCAAACTCAATCGTCGCCGGCGGCTTCCCCGTACAATCATACAACACCCTATTAACCCCCTTAACCTCATTAATAATCCTAGTCGTCACCTTCCCAATAACCTCCCAAGGCAACTCCGCAGACTCCGCCGTCATAAAATCCGACGTCGTCACCGCCCTCAACGCAACCGCATAATCATAAGTCCTCTCATCCCCCATGCACCCAACCGACTGCATATTCGTAAGTGCCGCAAAATACTGCCCAAGATTCTTATCCACACCAGCCTTTGCTATCTCCTCACGATAAATAAAATCAGCATCCTGAACAATCTTCACCTTCTCCGCCGTAACATCCCCAATTATCCTAATCCCAAGCCCCGGACCCGGAAACGGCTGACGGAACACCAAATAATCAGGTATCCCAAGTTCCAACCCTGCCTTACGAACCTCATCCTTAAACAACAACCTCAACGGTTCAATTATTTCCTTAAAATCCACACAATCAGGAAGTCCACCCACATTATGATGACTCTTTATAACCGCCGATTTCCCCAATCCACTTTCAATAACATCTGGATAAATCGTACCCTGAACCAAATAATCAACTGCACCAATCTTCTTCGCTTCTTCTTCAAACACACGAATAAATTCTTCGCCAATTATCTTCCTCTTCGCCTCAGGCTCAGTTACCCCTGCCAACTTACTATAAAATCTATCTTGAGCATTCACACGAATAAAGTTAAGGTCATATTCACCATCTGCCCCAAACACTGCTTCCACTTCATCCCCTTCATTTTTACGAAGAAGACCGTGGTCAACAAATACACATGTAAGCTGCTTTCCAACTGCTTTTGAAAGCATTACTGCCGCCACCGATGAATCCACACCACCTGATAACGCACAAAGAACTTTTCCATCTCCTACCTTTTCACGTATTTCCTTTATAGTTGACTCTACAAACGAGTCCATCTTCCAATCACCTACACAATTACATACATTATAAACAAAGTTAGAAAGCATTTTCATACCTTCTTTTGTATGCATTACTTCTGGATGGAACTGAACTGCATAGAGATTCTTATCTTCATTTTCCATTGCTGCAACAGGGCATACTGGAGTATTTGCTGTTATCTTAAAATCTGATGGAGCATTTTCAATATAGTCTGTATGGCTCATCCAACATACTGTAGTTGGTGATACACCTTCAAAAAGCTTAGATGTAGTATCTACCTTTACTTCCGTATGACCATACTCACTGACAGGTGCTGTAGCAACGCTTCCACCTAACATATACGACATAAGCTGTGAACCGTAGCAAATTCCAAGAATAGGAATACCTAAATCAAATACTTCCTTTACACAACGTGGTGAATTTTCTCCATAAACACTGTTTGGTCCACCTGTAAAAATAATACCTTTTGGTTCCATTCTCTTTATTTCATCTAAATCCATATTATAAGGTTGAACCTCACAATATACATTACATTCTCTTACTCTTCTTGCTATCAATTGGTTGTACTGTCCTCCAAAATCAAGAACAATTATCATTTCTTTATTCACGCTATTCCTCCATGTAAAGCTTTGTCTACAGTTCTAATTCAAATCATTTAATCAACATCATACATTATAAATTGTCATATAAACCTTGTCAATTTTTTTTTAAATTTAATAAAGCCTCGCCCTACCAACTGCAACGAAATTTTTATAAAGTTAAAGCCTAACTATAGTTATTCTGCAAAAGAATAAGCACTTTTAGTTTCAATACTAAGTCCATATTGTTTCAAACATATAAATTTAAGGTAGCGGCACATACTGCACCGCTACCTTAAACCTCTTATAAATTCTTCAATATCCTTCTTACCTTTTAGTACCTTAAACTTACCATTCTCACACTCTTTACTTAACTCTAAAATTCTTGCCCTATCCTTCTTTGTAAATTTCCAAATATACTTTAAAAAATCCAAAAAATCCTTATCAAATTTTTCTTCCAAACAATCAGGCAAATCAGAACGCTTTTTACCTCGTCTTCTTATTACTCTATAGACACATTTAACTCTTGGAATATCTAAGAAAATAACTGCATCTGCTTCTTTCATCCTCAACTCAAGAGAGGAATTGTAATTACCATCAATTATCCATTTATCCATTGACGTAAAGTCCTTAAGTTTTTTATTCCATTCTTCTCTAGGTGTCTCCACCCACCCTTCATGCCAATATTCCATATCTAAATGAATCAACGGTAATTCCAATAAACTAGAAAGACGCTTTGAAAGAAAACTTTTACCACTTCCGGGACTACCCACTATAGCTATTTTATTCACAATACCACCTACTTAAGATATCTCTTCAAAAACTGCCCAGTATAAGACTTCTTACTCTTAACAATCTGCTCCGGCGTACCCTTCGCAACAATAGTTCCACCCCTATCGCCGCCTTCTGGTCCAATATCAATTATATAATCTGCCACCTTGATAACATCAAGATTATGCTCAATTACAAGAACTGTATTTCCACCCTCAGACAGCTTATGAAGTATTTCCACAAGCTTGTGTACATCCGCAAAATGAAGTCCTGTTGTCGGCTCGTCAAGAATATAAATAGTCTTACCTGTGTCACGCTTACTAAGTTCCGTCGCAAGCTTAACACGCTGTGCCTCACCACCTGACAATGTAGTCGATGGCTGTCCTAGCTTAACATATGACAATCCTACCTCATGTAAAGTTTCAATCTTCCTAAAAATAGAAGGAACATTCTCAAAGAATTTTACAGCTTCTTCAACAGTCATATCCAGCACATCAAAAATGCTCTTTCCCTTATACTTAACTTCCAATGTTTCTCTATTATAACGCTTTCCACCACAAACCTCACAAGGAACATAAACATCCGGTAAGAAATGCATTTCAATCTTTATAATACCGTCACCCGCACATGCTTCACATCTTCCGCCTTTTACATTAAAGCTGAATCTTCCCTTTTTATATCCACGCATCTTTGCATCTGGAGTAGCCGCAAACAAATCTCTTATTTGATCAAACACACCTGTATATGTCGCCGGATTTGATCTTGGTGTTCTTCCAATAGGTGATTGATCAATATCTATAACCTTATCTAGCAGCTCTACACCTTCTATCTTGTCATGGGCACCTGCAATAGTTCTGGCTCTGTTAAGTTTCTTAGCCAATGATTTATATATAATCTCATTTACCAATGAGCTCTTTCCCGAACCCGATACACCTGTTACACAAGTCATAATACCTAAAGGAATCTCAGCATCAATATTTTTCAGATTGTTTTGTCTAGCTCCCTTTACCTTCATATAACCAGTTGCTTTTCTACGCTCTTTTGGTACAGGAATTTTAATTCTGCCACTAAGATATGCACCTGTTACAGAATTTTCATTCTCCATAATCTCCTTCGCATTTCCTACAGCAACTACTTCTCCACCATGACTTCCTGCGCCCGGACCAATATCTACAATATAATCTGCCGCAAGCATTGTATCCTCATCATGCTCTACCACAACCAATGTATTTCCTAAATCTCTAAGATGGTTAAGTGTTGCAAGGAGCTTATCATTATCCCTTTGATGAAGTCCGATACTAGGCTCATCAAGTATATATGCAACTCCCACAAGACCTGAACCAATCTGAGTTGCAAGCCTTATTCTTTGAGCTTCACCACCTGATAACGTTGCAGTTCCTCTGGCAAGTGTAAGATACTCAAGACCTACATTCACCAAGAAGCCTGTTCTTGCCTTAATTTCCTTTAATATCTCACTTCCAATAAGTTCCTGCCTGTCTGTCAAATGTAAATTATCAAGATAATCCTTCAAATCCACAATGGACATTGATGTAATTTGATAAATATTTCTATCATCAACAGTAACCGCAAGTGAAGACTTCTTAAGACGTTGTCCACCACATTCCTTACAAGGTGTAACATGCATAAATTCTTCATATTCCTGCTTCATACCCTCTGAGCCTGTTTCTCTGTAACGTCTTTCCTCATTTCTTACAAGACCTTCGAATGCTACATCATAAACACCTTCTCCACGTTGCCCCTTATAATAAACCTTTACTGACTTTCCATTAGTTCCATAAATGATAACATCCTTAGCTTCATCACTCAATTCCTCAAATGGAGTATCAAGACTAAAGTTATATTCCTTTGAAAGTGCCACTAATACTGAATTTGTAAAACTTCCCTCTTTTCCTGATGACTGCCATCCCATTGCAACGATTGCCCCTTGATTCAAGCTAAGTGACTTATCTGGTATCATAAGGTCAACGTCAAATTCCATCTTATATCCAAGACCAAAACAATCCGGACATGCACCAAATGGATTATTAAAAGAAAAACTTCTAGGCTCTATTTCATCAATACTTATTTCACAATCCGGACACGCAAAACTCTGGCTGAAATTAATAGGCTCTCCATCAATAACATCAACTGTCATAAGTCCTTCTGCAAGTTTAAGTACATTTTCAATAGAGTCTGTGAGTCTTTGCTCCATTCCTTCTTTAATTGCAAGTCTATCCACTACAATATCAATATTATGCTTGATATTCTTATCAAGAGTAATTTCCTCTGATAACTCATACAAATTTCCATCAATACGTACACGTACATAACCACTCTTTTTTGCTTGCTCTAAAACCTTTTCGTGGCGACCTTTCTTTCCTCTAACTATAGGAGCCAACAGCTGTATCTTAGTCTTTTCAGGCAATTTCATAATAGCATCGACCATCTGGTCAACTGTCTGCTTACTGATTTCCTTATGGCAATTTGGACAATGCGGTATACCAATCCTTGCATACAATAATCTAAAATAATCATATATTTCTGTAACTGTTCCAACTGTAGAACGGGGATTTCTATTAGTTGACTTTTGATCTATTGATATCGCTGGTGACAAACCTTCAATGCTCTCAACATTTGGCTTTTCCATCTGTCCTAAAAACTGTCTTGCATAAGAAGATAATGACTCCATATATCTTCTCTGACCCTCTGCATATATTGTATCAAACGCCAATGAAGACTTGCCCGAACCACTAAGTCCGGTAAGTACAACAAACTCATTTCTTGGTATATCTACATCAATTCCTTTTAAGTTATGCTCTGATGCTCCTCGTATTTTAATATACTTCTTGCCGTCGTTTTTCATTGAATAATCCCTTTCTAATCTCTAAGATGCTTTTCTAACTCTAACATTTGATCTCTAAGCTCTGCTGCCGCCTCAAAGTTAAGCTCTGTAGCCGCTTTCTGCATCTGTTTTTTAACCTTTGTGATAACCTTAAGCAATTCTTTTGTTGTCATTGACTCGGGATCCTTATCCAGATTTTCTGCTACCTGCGTAGCTTCTTTTGAAATACTGATAAGATCTCTTACTGCCTTCTTAATGGTGGTCGGAGTAATTCCATGCTCCTCATTATAAGCCTCTTGAATCTTTCTTCTTCGCTCTGTTTCTTCAAGGGCCACCTGCATGGACCTAGTTATCTTGTCTGCATACATTATTGCACGACCCTCTGAATTTCTCGCCGCACGTCCTACAGTCTGAATCAGTGATGTTTCCGAACGCAAGAAACCTTCCTTATCTGCATCAAGTATCGCAATAAGTGCTATTTCAGGTATATCCAGACCTTCTCTAAGAAGATTAATTCCAATAAGAACATCAAAAACATCCAATCTCATATCTCTTATTATTTCACTTCGTTCTAATGTATCAATGTCAGAATGTAAATATCTTACCCTAATACCAATCTCTTTCATATAATCAGTCAAATCTTCCGACATTCTCTTTGTAAGTGTCGTTACAAGAATCTTATTCTTCTTTGCAACCTCTTTCTTAACCTCTGCAATCAAATCGTCAATTTGCCCTTCTACAGGTCGTACCTCAACCACTGGATCCAGTAAGCCCGTAGGTCTTATTATCTGCTCTGCCCTTAATAGTTCATGTTCACTTTCATATACATTAGGAGTTGCAGAAACAAACAGCATTTGATCAATCTTACTTTCAAATTCTCCAAAATTAAGAGGTCTGTTATCCTTAGCAGATGGGAGTCTAAATCCATAATCTACAAGTGTTGTCTTTCTTGATTGGTCGCCCGCAAACATACCCCTTACCTGCGGAATGGTAATATGCGATTCGTCTACTATTATAAGGAAATCATCACCAAAATAATCAATCAATGTATGAGGTGTAGAACCCGGTTCAAGCCCTGCCAAATGTCTTGAGTAATTTTCTATTCCTGAGCAAAACCCTGTTTCTCTCATCATCTCTACATCAAAATTTGTTCTTTCAAATATTCTTTGTGCCTCTAAAAGCTTGTCCTCACTTTTAAAGTATTTCACACGTTCTTCTAATTCTATCTCTATATTCTTTGCTGCTTCCTCCATCTTCTCCTTTGGTACAACATAATGAGAAGCTGGAAATATAGCTATATGCTCAAGCTTGCATTTTACAGTTCCTGTAAGAGGATCAATTTGAGAAACTCTATCAATTTCATCTCCAAAAAATTCAACACGTATTGCTATCTCTCCTGCGTTCGCAGGGAAGATTTCCAAGACATCTCCTCTTACCCTAAAGACACCACGTTTGAAATCCATTTCATTTCTATCATATTGCATATTGATAAGTTTTCTTATCGCCTTATCTCTATCCTGCTGCATTCCCGGACGAAGTGACAATACCATTTCCTTATAATCTATTGGACTTCCAAGTCCATAAATACATGATACACTCGATACAATTATTACATCTTTTCTCTCTGCCAATGAAGCTGTTGCTGAATGTCTTAATTTATCAATCTCCTCGTTAACTGATGAATCCTTTTCTATATAAGTATCAGATGAAGGAACATATGCTTCCGGTTGGTAATAATCATAGTAGCTAACAAAATACTCCACCGCATTCTCAGGGAACATCTCCTTAAACTCACCATACAACTGCCCTGCAAGTGTTTTGTTATGTGCAATAATAAGAGTAGGTTTCTGTAACTCTTGAATGACATTCGCCATCGTAAAAGTTTTACCTGAACCCGTAACACCTAATAACGTTTGAAATTGATTGCCCTCTTTGAAACCTTTTACTAACGCATCAATCGCCTCTGGCTGGTCGCCGGTTGGCTTAAAAGGGGCTTGAAGTTTGAATTCGCTCATTGTATGCCCTCCATTGTAATATCTTGAGTATTCCCTTATTTATTATTTATAATATTAAATGTTATTGAATACGATTATATCATACTAAATAAAAAATGTACAGAGCAAAAAGAACATTTGTTTGTCTTTTTCTCTATACAATATTTGATAAACGTAATGTGAAAATTTAAATTCCACCAAATTTACTTTTTAATCTCAAAAACAGAATTTACTCTTGCACATACATTTTTATGATCTATTAATAGCAAGTGGAATAACTGCCTCAACCACAAAAGATTAAGGCAGTTAAAATAACTGTAAAAATGTATGAACTTTTTACTAAGAGCAGAGAGCTTGTCTCTGCCCATTATATGTAATGTGTTGTAGCTTAATACAGACCAGATATAGTTGTTGTTACTGTTCTTCCATCGTATATAGTCATTGTTATACTTATATTTGATACTGCAATAACATTACAACCTTCATACACTTCTCCATCTATTGTTACTTTATAATCTTCAGCATTAAATACACTAGGAAAATATGTACCGCTATTAATACGAGCACAATCATTATCAAGAATAATATAAGTTGCTGTTTTACTTGTTTTAGAAGATGTCGTACTCTTTAAGTCAAGATATACATATGCTTCATATTTTATATTAGTAACCTGTGTAACAGCTGGACTTGATCTTGGTCCTGATTCAAATTTTAAGTAAGCGCTATCCTTTGTAACTGTATGCTGAACCAACGCTGAATCTAACTCAGTATAAACGATAGTTGATGTTGCTGCATATGCACTAATTAAACTACTTAATACCATTACAATGGTTAATGATAGAACCATCACTTTCTTTTTAATTGTTTTCATGGAAAACCTCCTTATATAATTTGTCAATAGTTACACATTATCACGTCTGACAATTATCACAAATATTTGCTATCATTATTCTAGCATACCTAAAAGGCGTTTTCTATTTATTTCGACCGCAAGTTTCGACAATTTTATTCATTTTTAGTAAGTGGTTTATCACTATCCACCCAAATAGAAAACTGTTCATCTAACCAATTTTCTACTTTTAGATAATCTTCATTTGAATAGCTATATTCATATGGACTATGACCCAAAAAATCTTCTACATTACTTAAATAATAGTCATATACATAGTTTGTAAATTTTAAACCTTCTTCATTTGTATCAACATCCCAAAACTTTCCATCGCAATTTTCTATAAGAAATTCTAAACCAGATACTTCTCCATTTTTAACTTTTATATATTCTTCTATTTCATTATCTGGATCATTAGGTATAAAATCGTGTTTATATAAATATTCCATAAAATACCCTATATGATTACCACCGTTTTCATCTGGCATATTCTTTGGAAAACTATCTGCCCCTGCATGCCAATCCAATCTATCTATAGCCATAATACATCCTCCATATCTTTTTCACATATCATATTTTATTTCCAAGTTACAACATATCTCAACTTACCCGAATCCAACTTAGGTTCCGAAACCACCCATTGACCGGAAAGATTTAATTCCTTTGCTGCAAATTCAAAATGACACATAGCAATTCCCATATCAATATTCTGAATTTTAATACCTTCAATTGCATTATTATATATTTCATTTTCGTCTAAATACAAATGATATGCCTCTGTAACATCCTTAATAATACGCCAAGGCTGTTTATTTGATGCTGACGGACCTAGTCTTACCGCCTCTAGTACCTCAGAATATTTTCCTATCGAATCAAGATTTAAAGATACCCTAACCGAATTATCAAAGAACAATTCTTCTGCTTTTTTTCTCTTATTTGCACCAATCAGACCTCTTATAATATTTTCCTTTGTAGTTCTTTTTTCTGCTGTATATCCAATAGGCGATATGGCAGGCAGTACTTCTCCTTCTGAAAGATTCATTTTCTTCGCAAAACTTCCTCTTTTAAATGTACCTCCAAGCCAGCATGTTCCCAACCCTAGCTTTGTTAACATCAAAATGTTTTTTTCCATAACATATCCAAAGTCTTCCATTGCATATGTTCCACTTTTCACAGCACCCATCATATATGTTTTGGCACCTTTAATCATTCCATATTTAATCAAAGACTTAACTTCGTTTTCATCATATTCTAATGTATGAATAAGATTAACTCTTACCTTATTTCCCATTGGTCCTTTTGTATTTTTCTCAAAAAACTCTCTTATTTGATTCAGTTTTTCACTTTCAATCTCTTTATCTATATAATTTCTTACAGAATATCTTTGGTGAATAGTTTTCAATGAATTTTCCAAATTATTACCTCCATTCAATTAGATTATTTAAGCAATCCGCAAATTTTAATCCCATTATAGCATTACAGAATATAAAAAACAATATATGTTATCTTTATTAAAACCCATTTATATAACACATTAACGAATTTAATCCAACTTCTCTTTCGGTATACAAACCGTCGATACTGTACCTTTTCCTGCCTCACTGACAACATCCAAAGTACCATTGCATTGATTAATTAATCTGAACCTTACATTCTTAATCCCAACATGCTCCTTCCCATCTTCCCCAACTTCATCTTGGTCAAACCCAATTCCATCATCGGAAATAATAATCATATAACATTCTTCCATTTCCCTAGTCGTAAGCGTAACTGTACCGCCTCTTCCCTCCATTGCCACTCCATGCTTTACCGCATTCTCCACCAGTGGTTGAATCGTTAATTGTGGCAACATAAAATCAGTTGCTTCAATATCATAAACAACATTTAACATATCTCCATAACACATCTTTTCCAGTTTCAAATACATCTTTATATGCTGTAATTCCTTTTCAAAAAATATCAAATGATTAGAACTTAATGACTCCAAATTCCCTCGTAAATACACCGAAAAATCCAAAACTGCCTGCTGAACCTCCGGTGCTGATTCTGCTGCTTCCACAATAGCTGTAAGTGTATTAAATAAAAAGTGAGGCTGAATCTGCGAAAGCATAACAGAAATCCTACTCTCTGCCAATTCCAATTCCTTTTCCCTAAATAACCTTGCCTGTTCCTCCTGTAATCCCCAATATATAACGAAAATTCCTACCGTTGTCGCAATATGCAATAGCGCCAAGCCATAAACTTTGATTTGTATTGTCATTGCTATTGCTGGCATAAATACATACAACAGAAAAAAACTAATTTCCCTTTTAGTAAGAAATTTACGATTTTTAATAATAATTACGAGATCTGCCAGTAATGCCAGGATTGCCCAAACCTCCGAGAACCAGAAGAACTTTCCGCGCATATAGACATTGTTTTCATCAAAATCATAATACATATGATTAAATTGAGAAATAACTACTAAGAGAATTGCAACTGCACAAATAATCCACATAATATGTACAATTCTTCTTGATATCTTTGTTTTTGTTTGAATATAACTTACCAAATA
>JAVBUL010000181.1:0-8365 GCA_031555415.1 Lachnospiraceae bacterium
CTAATGATTGCAAGTCATCTTCTTCATCATACAGCCTTTTAACATGACCATATTTGTCTGAGTCTTCAGCCTCTACTGCTTCCGGAAGGTCTTCAATCCCTAAGACTTCCATTTCCTTTAGTTCTACATAATCTACCTCTGCTGATACCGTTTCTTTAGAAACGTTTTCTTTGATAGAAACGTTTTCATTTGCCGCATTTACTCTTGTCGTATTTTCTAATGACAGCATTAACGGTGTCAACATGCATACACATAGACCTAATGATACTAATTTTTTTAATTTCATAAAAATCCTCCTTCAACTTTTCACTTGCATTATCTTTTTGTAACAATGTCTGGCTTGAGACTTCACTAATAGTAGCAAGCATACAAATTTGATTGCATCACTGACTTACACAACTTTCCGTATAACAAAAAACAAGTCCTAACAATCAACATTAGAACTTGTTCGTATACTTATATATTATCCACCTTCACTATCTCATCACGTTGCCATTTTCATATAATATACACCCCAAATAAATTATGCCGATCACTATTTCTTTCATAATAAAATAGTTGGGAATATTTGTCAACTATTTTTTTTAATTCTATGAAATTCTTTTTTTATTTTCTTCTAATCCATTTTCGATAATGCCTTAAGTATACAGCTTTAATGAACCTTTAAACGCTTTTTTTGTATCTTCTGGATTTGAAATTTTTTCTGCTTGTTTATAAATAATCTCTATTGCTTCTTCGTGTTCCATTCTTTTATTCATATTAAGCCATTCTGGTGGCGTCAAGTTATCAACCTTATCATATCTTATATCTGTACCATTGCTACATAATGCTAAATCAAAGGTCATTTGTAGATTTTTTAGAGCAGATTCCAATTTTCTTGTTTTAGGTAAGTCTTTTGAACCTTTAAATCCAAAATGTTTTCGTATTTCACTAAATCCTTGCGGCTCATTTGATTTACAAATAAATTCCCAAACTTTCATCTCATATGCTCCGAGTTTACCTGCTTCATAGCGTTCTTCCATCGTCATATGTGGTCTAAATGCATCTATAAATACGGAATAAAAACGTGGAGCAATATACCCTCCCGATTTACCATTAAAAAAATGTCCGCACGCAAGTGTATGTTCCTGTAAGACACGATATTTCCATATTTCTGTATCAGTTTCAGGGTCACCTAAATAAGCTTGTCCTTTCGTATTTATACCGTCACATGAAAATGTAAATACTTCTTGGTCAATATAATTTGCATACGGTGTCCAAAATCCTGCGTTATTCACTTTTTCTATGAACTCACTATATTTCAACATTTTGTATTCCTCTCAAATTTTCAACATTTTGTACATAGGCACAACGCATGACACTGCATTTTCAATATACCATAAAATCTACAATCTCTGACAGGTTGGGCAATAATAAATATTCCCACCCAAATATGTCTCACGTTTCAGTTCACTTCCACAAGCCGGGCATGGATACATAAGGGTTTTGTTTGATAAAATTGTGTGGTAACCACCTGCTTTACTAAATAAATCTTTTTCAGTATCCCTTCCGCCATTATCACGCATTTCTTTTAATGTCGATTTAACACTTTTAAACAAACTTTCCAAATCTTTGTCAGTAAGTGTCTCTAGTTTACGTTTAGGGTGGATCCGAGCATTCCACAAAACATCATGCAAAACACCATTTCCAAATCCCGGAATATGCTGTTCTGTAGCTAGAAATGCTTTGGCACTTGAACTTGGCTTCAATCCACGCCATAAATTCTCAAAATAAGCTTCATTAAAAGCATCCTCATAAGGTGTTGGGCATTTCCTAATGTAATGACCCTCTGGTATACCATTCTCATCATTCTTCGCAAAACAAAGCATTGAGCCCCACATTTGAACAGTACAGCTCATGTATGAATCGTCATCAAATTCAAGTAGTAACTGATGAGATTTTGGCAGCTTTTCTCCTTTTGCATGGTATTTTATTGGTGTACTCAAAACAACCAGCATGTCCTCACAGAATATCTCAGTATTACCACCACAGGTATATTCTGTACCGGGATTTGAACCTGTAATTTTCTTACCAGATAACTTCTTATTATACTCTGAAGGATCTCCTGTATACCACGCAAAACCATGAGGATGAGCATTTGCAACAACACTTCGTATTGTTTTCCCAACAAGCGTTTTATTAATCTGTTCTGACAATACATAAGTTTCAGGCAATTCAATCATATTCAATATCTCCTTTGCTTACTAATTTATTTTATTCTATAGGCTTTATCGGCAACAATACATCAATTTTATAAGTTATTTACGACGTTTTGTGGCATTCCATTTCTAAACGCTTTTATATTATCACAGACTATTCCCATTAGTCTTTGCCTTGTTTCTATTGGCGCCCATGCTACATGTGGTGTTATTGTTATATTCTTTGCATCAAACAATGCACACTCCTTACTCATTGGCTCTACCGTAAGTACATCTATAGCTGCGCCTGCAATTATTTCATTGTTAAGTGCTTCGGCAAGAGCACCTTCATCCATCACACCGCCACGAGCTGTATTAATAAAATAGGCTGTTTTTTTCATCTTTGAAAACGCCTCTTTATTAAACAATTTATCTGAGGACTCATTAAGAGGACAGTGAATGGATAAAACATCTGATTCTTTTAAAAGTGTCTCAAAATCCACAAACTTCGCTATATCATTATCCCTCTTACTTCTTGTATATGCTATTACATTCATACCAAAGCATTTTGCTATTTCAGCTACCTTCTTTGCTATATTTCCATAACCAACAAGACCTATTGTCTTACCTGATAACTCATTCATTGTATATATAAATGGAGAAAATACATCTGAATTCTTCCATCCACCCTCCATTACAAACCTATCATACAACGAAACCTTATTATAGTAATTTAAAAGTAATGCAAAAGTATGTTGTGCTACTGCATCTGATGAATAACTTCCTGCATTGCAAACATATATATTATTTTCCCTACAATAATCTGTATCTATGTTATTATAGCCTGTAGCAAATAATCCAATATACTTAAGATTTTTTGCATATTTTAAGTTGCTTTCATTAAACTTATTCTTATTACAAACTATAATATCTGCATCTTTTATTCTCTCTGGTAACTCTTCTTCTGAGGATAATTGATATATGATAAGATTCCCAACTTCCTTAAGTGAATCAAAATAGCTTATATCATTACTTATGGTTTTTGCATCCGTCACTACTATATTCATCGCTTCTCCTTTATATAATCTAATATGACCTAATCTCATCTTGTGAGTCATCTGTATCTTTATCTATTCTATTTATTACTATGTAATAGCCATAACTTTCATTAACCTTTATATAAATTCTATCACCTTTCTTTTTACCCAAAATAGCTTGCCCTATAGGTGATTCTGTACTTATCATTCCTTTTAATGAATCTCCCCGAATGGTTGTCACAAGCTTAACTGTTTGTACCTCATCATCCTCTTCAAAATATAAATCCACTGTATTGTTAAGACCTACCTCATCTGCTTTTGAGTTATCAGATACTACTTTTGCAGTCTTTATCATACGTTCAAGATACCTAATCCTACTCTCGTTTTTCTTTTTATCTCTCTGTGCCGCATAATACTCAAAATTCTCACTCAAATCCCCATGTGCTCTAGCTTCCTTAACAGCCTCAAGAGCCTCTTTTCTTACCACTACTTTTCTATGTTCTATTTCTTTTTTCATTTTATCAATATCATTTTGTGTTAATTCATTATACATACTAATTCCTCACTTAATACTAAATATCTACTATAGCTATAATCTATTTTACCATCCACCATTTTTTTTATCAAGCCAAACCACCCTTTATACACCTACGATTAAGATATAACTTTACATATAAAATCAATACCATAAATAAAACTAAATAGCGTAGTAGTTTGTACCACTACGCTATTTCTTTACAAATTACTATTGCAATTTAATAAAATTCCCCTTCTTCCTTTTTTACGTATTTTTTTATAAGTACTTTTATAAGCATCACTAAGGTCACTACCATCATTATTACCATTACTCCAAATAAAACAACGCATAAAATTTGACCTACTTCACACCTTTTTGCTGATAACATATCATTTCCCCATCCTAAAGCCTCATTCATACAATATGTAAATCTCATAAGAAGATTATATTCTGAATGATTGTAAAAACTTTCATAAACATAGTCATAGTTAAAATATTTCCCAAAAGGAATTCCCACCTTAATTATTACTACTATTCCATATATTAATATTGCTGGCATAGATATAATTTTAAATTCTGTTAAAAAGAAGAATATTATTAACCCAAATAAAAATAAGTAACTCACCTCTTTAAACATAATTATAAAGCCTTCTGATAAATCTGCTTGGGAAGTATGTTTTGCATATTCCGATGCACTTAAATCTGCAAGTGGGTATACATACATTAAGCCTATTACAAATAAACCTAGCAATAGCATATAGCGGTGTAAATTATATGGAAGATTATACATAAACTTCTTTTTCATTATTTTTCCTTTCCTTACTATTTAAATATGAACCCTCTACCAAAACCATTCTTTTTATTTATTAAAAAAACAGATTCCCTACTTGGAGAACCTGTTAAGCGTGTTTTTTAATTTAATAACTTAACTTTCCATATCTTTATTCTCCCATTTAACATTAAAATAACACATTCTAAATCTTATGTCAATTATTTTTTATATTTTATCACCATATCGTCATATATTATTAAAAGAAGCCGACCTACAGCCGACTTCTCATTTTTAAGAGTATTTTCTTTTCCATTCTACTTACCTGCACCTGACTTATTCCAAGGCTATTAGCCACATCTACCTGTGTCTTGTCTTTAAAATATCTAAGGTTTATAAGCTCTCTTTCTTCATCTGAAAGTTCTTCTAATAATTGATTTAAAAGCATATTATTCAAAAGCTTCTCATTGTCATTTCTGTCCTCTGGAAGTTTGTCCACTAAGTATATTTCACTTCCATCATTTTGATATATTGACTTATATATTGAATCTACCTCTACATTTGCCTCCATTGCCATAACGATTTCTTCGACAGATAGTTCTGTGGCAGCAGCTATTTCGTCAATAGTTGCATCTCTTCCATATTGCTGTGAAAGTCTATCAGATGCCTGTCTGATTTTCCATCCATTTTCTTTTAAACTTCTGGATACTTTTACCATTCCGTCATCTCTTAAAAATCGCTTTATCTCTCCGCTTATCATCGGAACTGCATATGTAGATAGTTTTACATCAAATGATAAGTCAAATTTATCAATTGCTTTTAACATGCCTATGCAACCTATTTGAAAAAGGTCTTCCAAGTCATGTCCTCGTCCTGAGAATCTTTTTACAATGCTCCAGATTAATCCTATGTTATTTGAAACTAAAGTATCTCTAGCTTCTTTATCCCCATTGTGCGACTTTTTAATAAGTTCAATGGTCTCCATAACATACTTCCTTCGCTTTATTCAGACTTGATTTCTTTACTCATTACTACTCTTGTTCCTTTTCCTGGCTCAGATTGCACTTCCATATTATCCATAAATGCCTCCATAAACATAAAACCCATACCAGACCGGTCTTGTTCTGGCTTTGTTGTAAACAAAGGTTCTTTTGCTTTATCAATATCGTTTATTCCTATTCCTTTATCTTCGACTATTATAGTTATTACATTATCCTCTATAATTCCATCTATATATACTGTTCCTTCCTTCTCATCATATCCATGAACAATGGCATTTGTTACAGCTTCTGAAACTGCAGTTTTCAAATCTGCAATTTCTTCTAATATAGGATTTAACTGTGATGCGAATGCTGCCACAGTTACACGTGCAAACCTTTCATTTTCTGATTTACTATCAAATTCCAAATGCATTCTATTTGTATACATAATTCTTCTCACCCTCTCTTCCACTATATTTGCTGGCATTTTTCAACTATTTTGTATAAACCAGATATTGTAAGTATTCTCTCGACAGACTTATTTACATTTGCAACTCCTATAACTCCACCGACCCCCTTCAAAAGTCGATGTCTTCCTAAGATAACTCCTATCCCTGAGCTATCCATAAATGTTGTGTTTTGAAAATCAAAGATAATATTTTTTACTTTACCACTAAAAATATAGCTATCTAATTTTTCTCTTACATCAACTGCATTGTGGTGGTCTAATTCTCCGTTTAGCGCAACCACAACAGTATTCTCTTTTAATGAATACTGTATCTCTCCTTCTCTCATTATTTATACCCATCTGTGCGCTGCGTTCGCACTTAGACTAAAGTTGTACACGCTTTTTTGTCCAACATTTCCTCTGCATGTAAAATCAAAAAGGATAACCTTAATAAGCTATCCTTTTCTTTAGTAGTTTAAATAATTTTTTCTTTCGTTACTCTGCAAATTGAGTTGACCATCCTGCATATTGTGAATCAGGGTCTAATTCTATAACCTTTTTATAATATGCCTTTGATTGTTCATTTGACTCGCCACCATTTTTCATACGATAGCATTTTCCAAGATGGTACAATATCTCTACATTCTCTGGTTGTATCTTCTCGCAAATAAGTAATGATGTTATTGCATCATCATACCTAGATTCATTTTCTGCTTTATATCCTGCATTGTAACAAGAATTAAAAGCCTCTGTAAAAGTTTTATCTTTTAACGCATTATATAATGCCTTATAAGCATCGTTCTTACTATCCACATCAGTTATAGCAAGAATTTCTTGTGCTGCTTCAACCTTTTTATCTGATACATATAAACTGGCAGCTTTTAAAATATTATCATAGTCTTCCGCATTTACCTGTGAATTTGCTGACTCATCCACTTGTGCCTGCAAGCTCTCTTTTTCTGTAGTTAGAGCAGATACCTGCTTCTCAAAATCTGAAATTTGTAGGTTTAAGTTCGACACAGTGTCTGAATACTCATTCATCTTATCTTTATATTGACTGTCTATATCTCCCTCTTTTGCTGGCATTACAAGGAAATACACCATCGCAGCACCAATCAAAACACCCACAATCAATGTCAAAAACTGCATTAATCCATAATTTGTATCCTTATATGAGGATTCTGGAATAATAACATCATTTCCACTTAAAACTTTCTTTTCTTCTATTTCATCTTTTAACTTCGATACCGTTGGAGATAATTTTTCAATCTCCTGCATATATCTATTGCTAAGAGTATTGTTATAATCTATCGCTAGTGACTTTTTTAAATGTCTTCTTGCTTTATCATACTCTTCCTTCTGCATATATAAAAGTGCCAATAATTGATATCCCTTTATAAACTTAGGGTTAAGACTTAGAACCTTTTTAAGCTGAATAATCGCCAAGTCATTACTGCCTTCATTTGCATACTTCAATGCAGTATTATACTTCTTAATTGACATATTCATTGATTCAAGTCTTGTCGGATTCGACTGCGCTTCTTTTAAGTAATCATCTGCAATATTTTTATCTGCTTGAATATTCTTACTTATAACCCATTGGCTTAATGCTTCAACAAACTCTCCCATTTCATAATATATTAAGCCCAAAAGGTTTCTTGCTTGTATATTATGCTTATATAAACGTACACTTCTTCTAAGTATATCTGCTGCCCCCGACAAATCTCTTACCTTTGCCTTTGACAACCCCATATTATAATAAGTGTTAGACATTTTCACTATTTTTTTATAGACCTTTACATCTGTCCCACAGCTATTACAGAAATCTGTTTCAGACAGAGCACTATTACATTTATAACACCTCATCTTTTAAGACTCCTATCTTTCTTCCTGTGTTTCTTTCATCATATCTAACAAAATATCTGTCAAATCTGTAACATTATTATTATAAATCGCATCCTCAACTTCATCTATTTCAAGGCTTGGATGAAATTTCTTTACTTCTTCTTCATAATTAATCATATTTACCTCTCCGTTTCTTTTCTTATTTCTCCCACTAGATACAAAGAACCCGCACAAAACACTAAATCTTCTTCTGATTTTTCACTTATTGCCTCTCTGTATGCTTCTACTATACTGTCAAATACCCTTATTTCACTATCTACATAAAAGTGACTTCTAATATCTTCTTTCTCTAATGCTCTGCTACTATCTATATTTCCAATATAAATGCAATCCCATTTTATTCCATTTCCAAGAAGCTCTATCATTTTTACATAGTCTTTTTCTTTTACAACACTAAAAACTAGATACTTCTTTCCTTGGTTTTTGATAACACTTATGTCATTTACTGATTCAATAAACTTCTCTATCCCTGATACATTATGTGCTCCATCTAGGTATACACCGTCTTGTATCTCTTCCATTCTACCTTCCC
>JAVBUL010000209.1:0-16443 GCA_031555415.1 Lachnospiraceae bacterium
CAAGCATCGGCAGTATCATTATCATAATTTAACTTCATCCATAATGTTAAACGAGCAATATCTGCCACCCAACAAAGAGATTGTGCATCATCCCAATCAATAAGTGTTATTTCATCCCTATTGACAAGAATATTTTTAGCCGATAGGTCGCCATGGCAAATTACTGGCTGAAACTTATCACAATACTTTAATCTTGCATAAATTGATTTATTGATTTCCTCTAATTCAGTAGTGTTCATAAATCCTTTTGCCGCAATTCCTGCTATATTATCCTTAAGAACATCATACATGAATTCGGAAAATGATGTATATTGAGGATTTCCACTTCCAATATAACCATAGCCAGTAAGTTTTATTTTATGCACTTGTGAAATTAATACAGCAAGCTTTTTAAATAGTTTGACCGCTTCTTCTTTTGATAGCAAAAGCCTATCCGCCGTGGTACCTGTTAAACATTCTTCAATCAAATAGCCACTTGAGAAACTTTTATTATCACGATTAAAAGCAATTAGCTCTGCATGAGCAATTTTATTTTCTTTCAATTTACTGTTTACAAACGCTAACTTACCATCTTCAGGCCAGTCAGAATTATAGATTTTGAAAATATAATCTTTTTCTTGTGTTATTAATTTGAATACATGATTATTTGTAACATTTTCAAATGGGTATATCGAAAGAATCTCTTTATTTAGAATATTCTTTGATACCTTTATAATCGTATCGTTTATATTTATTTGTTCAAAAGTCATGGTTAATACCTCTTTCTTATGGAAGTATTACCTCCATAAATAATTTTATTTTGTTTACCATATCAAAATTCCTCCTTTCTATACGTTATAATAGAATGCATAATTGCTTTCTATATGGTAAAATATATCATATGTATATCTCGTAGTCAAAGGTTTAGGAAAATAACTAATAAGGAGCTACTTATATGGACAAGTTAGATTACAAAAAAGAATACAAGGATTTATATATGCCTAAGACAAAACCATCCATAATCGACGTGCCTGAAATGGTATTTATTATGGTTGATGGAAAAGGAAATCCTAATACTTGCAAAGAATATAAAGATGCAATAGAAATCTTATACGGACTTTCATATTCTATAAAAATGAGTAAAATGAGCGGCAATCAACCAGAGGGGTATTTTGAGTACGTTGTTCCTCCACTTGAAGGATTGTGGTGGACAAAAGATGATATTTTTAGAGGCGAAGGAAAACTAAACAAAGATGAATTTTGCTGGACTTCAATGATACGCCAGCCGGAGTTTGTAACCGAAGAAGTCTTTGAACAGGCAAAAAATGATTTACAGAAAAAGAAACCTGACCTAGATTTGTCAATTGCAAGACTCGAGAAACTTACAGAAGGTTTATGCTGTCAGATTATGCATAATGGCTCATATGATGATGAAGCTGGTTCAATCAGTAAAATGTCAGAATTTATTAATGCTAATGGCTATAAAACGAATATTACCGACAAACGCAGACATCATGAAATTTACCTTAGTGATGCCAGAAAGACCGCTAAAGAAAATCTTAAAACAGTAATAAGACATCCTATTATATAGAAAATCTCGGCTTTGATTGTTAGTCAAAAGCCGAGATTTTTTATATAGGCCATCCAACTATATAATGGATAGATTGAAAACCATTTTGCAAAATCAATTCCCATTATCGCCAGAACGATTGGTACAACAAGAATCAATAAAGTTAAAAATAAAGCCTGTAAATTATTTCTTCTCCACCATGAGAAGAATAATATCACTAATACGATTATCATTATTGCTGCGATTTGCGATAAGCAGGCAAATACAATAAATACCACTATTGGAATATCCACTCCGAACTCAAAGTATATAGGAATGTTTTTAATCGAATTTAATAGATTATGCATAGGATAAGTATCTGATATACATATACTTCTAAAAATCCAAGGCAGTATTGTCATAACCATTGTACACAAAGTGCAGATAATTATTTTCTTTCTTATAATCTGCTGCTTGCCTTTAAAAGTGGCAGAAAGCAAATACCATGATTTCTTTTGATATTCCATTGAAAATACATTACTAAATGCAAATACCATACATAACGAAAGTATCAGCAGGTCAGTCAAAAAACTATCATCCATCGCACCAAAAATATAGCGATAACCCGTGTCATAGACAAATACTCCTCCGCTTTCCTTTATACTATCATATTGTAAAAGCACACGCTGAAAAGCCAGGTATAACGTAACTTCTCCATACCACTTCATCTTCATATAATCACCAGTATTGGCATCTATTTCTCCCCTGGCAACCATTGCATCGATAAGTTCAATCTGTTCAAACGCTTCATCATAACGGGCTTGTTCCGTAGAAACCAGTTCCTCCTTGTCTGGCGTTAACTCTCCCTCAAGTTTTAGCATTATATCCTGGTAATACTGTTCACTAATAGAGGGTGAATACGTTTTTCCAAAATCACCAAATCCAATTAAAATTGCAAATACTAGCAAAATAATTATTGCCTTATTCGTAAATAAGATTTTATATCCTTCGTGACGCAATAAACTTCCATGTGGATGAAATGGTATGTGTGATGAGATATGTGTTTTCCTTATTTCCAAGCTGCTTCCACGCCTAAAACAAATAAAAGATATCATAATTCCTATTACACAAATAGTACCTACTAAAAATAATGCAAGTGGCAATCTGGGCACTGCGTGCTCAAATACATTAAGATTTAAGTATCCACCATATAAATTCTCTGTTTTCATTAATCCAAAAAACGAGAGAAATTTGATTGGATTTGCCGAAGAATATGATGGAATCCCCGTATAAGCGAACCAGTTTAGCACGAGCCATCCTACCCCTATAAGTTGTGGAAAAAAGCTTTTAGATGTGCATATTGACAATATTGTTAATGCTATGCCAAGACCAAATAGTATCATACTTTTGGTTAGAATACAAAATATCACATATCCCATAATGCTTATAGATAAATCGCTCTCCATATAGGAAGCTATAGATTGTATTGATGCAGTAAAATCACATAGCCCAGTTGTTAATCCGGCGAATAATAAATTAGAGCCATACAGTAAAACACTGATTGTTACACAATGAATAAGTAAAGCAATTAGCTTTGAACCTATACAATTTGCAATTCCGTTCTTTGTCGCTCTGGTAATGTAAAATAATCCTTTCTCTTTCTCTTCTGAAATAAGGCTTCCTACAAAGAGAAAGATTGATAGAATAAGAAAAATATCTGTGATACTGCTTTCCATTGCGATACTAATACCCTTTGATGGATAAAAGCTAATGTTTTCGGAGGAAAGTCCTTCATGGTCTGCCGCACTCTTTTCAATATTACGGCTGCTAAAAGAATCCTCAGATACCGTTTTAAAAATAGAAATACTGCCTAAATTATCCTTATTTTGTTTGATAGAATCAATATATTCATCAAAACTCCCTACTTTTTTTATCTCTTTATACACTTCATCAATTAATATCTTTTCCTTAAAAAGCGAATCTGTATAAGTTAAATAGCTGCCATTTATGTAGTCATCATAGTATTCTTCAAAAACACCCGGATTACTGTCTAACATTTGTTTTGCCAGAACTTCTCCCATCTCATTACCTAAAGACTGACAGATACATACATCATATACAAAATTAATATTATCAATTTGTTCTTTTAAATCTGTAATATACTCTAACTTCTTTTCTTCACTCATGGACGAAATATCTCTACTTACAGCCTTGTATGCCGAAAGTGACGGCATATCTTCTGTCGGAGTGTTTAAATACCATAGCAAAAATATATTAATTATTAAAAGAGTTCCGATAAGCACTTGAAAACTGCGTTTATGCCAAATTTTTAGAAGTTCAAAAGGTATAAGTTTAATCATGTCGTTCATCCTCTCCGAAAATCTGCATATAGACATTTTCTAAATCACCTGCTCCATGATATTTTTCACAAAGTGCCGGTACTGTATCTCTGTCCACAATATTTCCTGATTTAAGAAGGATGATTTCTTTAGCAATAGACTGAATATCCGAAACTACATGAGTAGAAACAATTATAATTTTATCCTCGGATATATCTTTAATCTTTTCTCGAATACGAACACGTTCTTTAGGATCTAATCCTGCTGTTGGTTCATCTAAAATAATGAGCTTAGGATTTCCCAAAATTGCCTGTGCAATTAAAATACGCTGTTTCATACCACCGGAATATGTCCCAATTGAACGCCCTGCTACCTCTGTCAAATTGACATAAGCAAGCACACGCTCTATTTCACCTTTAATTTCTTTTTTAGGAATATCCTTAAGTGTTGCCATATATGATAGAAAACGCTTACCTGAAAAGGTATCATATAATCCCTGTTGTTGAGGTGCATACCCCAGTAAACCACGATAAAATGCTCCAAGCTGCTTTATTTCTTTTCCCTCCCAAAGAATTTTACCGGAAGTTGGATTTAAATTACCTGTTATAATGTTCATCATAGTAGATTTCCCTGCTCCATTTGGACCGAGCAAACCATATATACCCTGTGTCAACGTAAGTGAAACATTATCTAAAGCTCTCTTATCATTATATTGTTTTGTAATATTTTCAAGTCTCAACGTCATTATCTGCCCCTCCTAATCATAGCAATAGGCTCATAATTATCTATTCCGTTATATAAATCTGCCTTTGCAATAAGACCATATTGATATTTCGTAATTTCATATGAATCATCGCCATAAGGTGTTGCATCATAGTCATATATAACCAATACCTTGTCACCTACCTCTGCCATTATTTCAAGTTGCCAACCAAGTCGCTTATTTGTAAGTTAACTATGCTTTACTTAACCTGTTGTTATATCTACAAAATTTAAAGTATTATCTTTTTGCTCATCACTACTAGGACAGCATATGGTATCATCAAATGCATAAAGTAAATAGTAAATACCCTGCAAACTTGCTAATATACTCTTTCCCTTTGTTTGCAAATTAATCTTTAAAATATTTCCACTGATATATTCTGAAATAAACAAATACCCATCTCTTACAAGGCATGAACTGGTATTATCACGTACATTGTCGATATTGTACACTTCACTGACATTGCATGTATTCAAATCCATAACTGAATAAATCTGGCTACATTTTGACAGCATTTCCAGATAATCGTTGTCACTCATTGTTATTCTATTTTCATTAGTAACTTGGTCTGGATATTTAATTGCAGATAATACAATATAGCTTCCTGAACAACCTTTGATATCCCAATTAAGTTCATCCCCAAAATCCATAGAACAAACTGTTTTTGATTGTTCATTAGCAGGGTCTACACAAATAAGTTTCCTCTCGCTTGATGCCGCATAAGATATTCCACTACTTTGCTTATACCCAATTTTCTTCGTAACAAAGTACAAATTGTATCCATCTCCAAAGAAACTATTCTCAACTGTAAGATTTGCCTCAAAAGTATATACCTTTGTACGATTTGAGCCATCTAATCCCATACGGTACAATACAACAGACTTGCTTTCAACTGTATTTGAGTCGCCAACGGACATCATTGTACCTGATGCACCATCTACATCATAGTCACGATCCAACAGGTAAAGAGCATTCTGCCATACAAAAATGCAGCTATCAATGCCCACATCCGAAAATACCGCCATGCAATTTTCTGTATCATGCTGACAACTGCTGTTACTACAAAGGTAAATTTCCTGATGGGTAGCATAGTCCATATACATTAGATGTCTTCCATATAAATCACCCTTTATTTGACCACTTTCAGTCAAGTAATAATAGCCTTCATTTGTGCTGCAATGACTATTACTACCTTCACTACCAAGCATTACAAAATTCCCCTCTTGATTAGGAGTATAATTCTTATCTTGACTATTACTATTATTGATATTGCCACTGTTGTTGCTAACATTGCTGCTGGCATTATCTGTTTCTTTTGTTTCACAAGCCACAAGAGAAATTAGCATTATTGCGCCTAAAAATATTCCTATAGTTTTCTTCATTAAAAAATGACCTCCTTATTAATTAAATCCACTCAAGGAGATCATATAATATAGAAGTCAAAATTTTGTCAAACAATAATAGTAAACCTTACAGATGCTCCACCTAATTGATTATTTTTAAGTGATAAGCTTCCTCCATGCTTTTTACAAAGAATATGACTGATAGCAAGTCCCATTCCCATGTGTTCCTCATCTTTATTGCCCAATAAATAGTAACTGCCTTTTGACTTTAAAATTTCTTCTGTAAATCCACAACCATCATCTTCAATAATTACAGTTAATTCTTTACCCACTAAAGAAAATGACAACTTAATTTCTGTCTTTGCAAAACGTATTGCATTATTAATAAAATTCTCCAGAATACGGTATAGCACCTGTGGATCAAGATTCAATAAATCATCTGAAATTCTATTTTCAGAATAAAGTTTTATATCGTGCTTTTCTAATATAACTGAAAAGTCTGAAACTATATCATCATATAAATCTGAAAAAGATATTTGTTTACACTTAATCTCAAGTTCTTCCAAATGGTTTATTGTTCTGATTGATTCAGTGTAACGCTCAAGCCGTTTTGATGCATGACTGATATTTGAAGCAATTGAACATATTTTTTCATTTTCCAAATTACCTTTAGGAAGATTTAATAACAAATACTCAGCATACCCTTCGATAATTGCTATAGGATTACGAAGATCATGTGCTACAGAGGCTTGCAAGTTTTTTCTTTCCTCAAGCATTGCCCAAAGCCTCTTATTATTTTCTTGCAATGCCATTCTCATTTGCTCAAATGACTCACAAAGAACCCCAAGTTCATCCTTACTTTCATATGAAATTTGAAAGTCTAAGTTTTGTGAAGATATCTTATCTGTTGCCTGTGATAAAATTTCAAGCGGAGCTTTAAGCTTTCTCTTATAAAAATAAAAGCCACACATCAAAATGCCTGACAAGGAAAATAATACCGGCAATGCAACCATTGCTACAGAGCTCCCTCTATACAATAACTGTCGCTTAGGTGATAATGAAGAAAAGCTGTTCTCTATAGATGTAACAGAATATTTCGCATTTACAAGCATTCCATAGTTAGTTTCTAAATTTACTAAAAATGAAAGTACATCTGGATTTTCTCCAAGTTTCATACGATAAGTCGAGATATTAGTACCTCCGCCTTCGTCAGTCTGTTCTATTTTTAAGAATACCTCATCAGAATCTGGAAGTAGATAATCATTTATACTTATACAACCAAAAATCACTAGACCTGATAGCAATAAGACTAAGGCAAATGTAGTAAGCACATACAAAATAAATGACTTTCTAAGTGTCATGGATTTAATAGGCGATTTTAACGATTCCATCGATACCCCACCCCCCAAACAGTTTCTATATAATCTTTATCAGTGACTTCATTTAGTTTTTGCCTTATTTTCCTAACATGTTCTTTTATAACACCACTGTCACCTTCCGCATCCAAACCCCACACTGCACTGTAAAGGCGTTCTCGTTCAAAGACCTGACCGGCGTTCGTTATAAGAAATTCTATAATATCAAATTCACGCCTTGAAAACTGAATCTGTTTTCCTAAATAGTAAACAGCACGTTCTGATAAGTTAACAAGCAATTCATTAGATGCCAGTAAATCCGGTGCCTTTTTACTTCGCTCGTCCCTCCTCAAGTGAGCGGCAATCCTCGCTGTAATCTCTGGCAGACTAAAAGGCTTTGTAATATAGTCATCGCCACCTGTCAAAAACCCATTGATTTTATCTTGTTCTGTAATACGAGCAGTAAGAAATAAAATAGGGCATACAACATGATCTCTAATAACCCTGCAAAGTTCAAGTCCGTTCATACCTGGCATATTTATATCTAATATAATCAAATCGGGAGAGATTTTTAATTTTTCCAATGCTTCATTTGCACTGTTTGCAATGTATGGAATATAACCATTGTCTTGTAAATGATCTGATATAAGCTGCGTTATCATAACCTCATCATCAACAACTAATATTTTGTGCGCCATAAGATGTCTCCTTTTTATATAGTATAAGACATAAAAATCAAAAGTTGGTCAAATTATAAACCTACTTTTTAAACAAACAATACACTTTTTTAATTATCCCAATATAAAAAATAAATACTCCAAAACCGCCAAAGAATCCGGTAATTAGTCTTCTTATATTATTGGATTCTTTAATTTGTAAAAATTGGATTCCCCAATCTATTCACATTATTCCAATACATAAAGTCGATATGTACAGGGGTATTTTTTTCCGGATGGCAACAATTATAGCAATCAATTGACCGAAAAATACTCCGGTACACCTTGCGCACACAGGAAACTGTTTACCTTTATAAAAGAAGCTACGTTCCGGAAGCTGATGACATCCGCTGTGATTCCCTAATATTCGGATTTGCTCTAAAATTGGTTGCCACAATTTTGACATACATGTACCACTCTCGTTCTTGAATAAGTTTTTGATTTTCCTTTTCCCATTCCGCATAATCCGCAGAGAATGCCGGGAATACTAAATAACAAATATCCAATACAAGCTTTTATACAGCCAAATCCTTTTGTACTTTGGTTCGTTGTCGTTTCAGTTATTGCTTGTGATGTTACATTGTTACTTCCACATCTAGGACATATCATAATTTATTTCCTCTTTTCTTTTAGTATTTAAGTTGTTTTATTTTTTAGGTGACATATTTAGTATTAAGAACATGCCTATTTCCTATAATTATATCTTATCATATTATGTATTGCAATGTTAAAAATCACTTGCAAATTCACTATGTACCATGCTACAACATTAAGTCTTAAAATAATATATTCATTTTCACAATATAATAAGAGATATTTTCTCAAATAATTGTTTACATTTTTCAAATATGATATATAATAAAATAATAAGAATGGAGGTAACAATCATGTTATGTCAGTTTACAGTAAAAAACTATAAAAGTATTAGAGATGAAGCAACCTTAGATATGCAGGCAACAACGATTTCTGAGCATGAGGATAAAATAATAAAGATACATAATAAGGGAAATGGTGAAGTAGCTGAAACATTTTTACCTGTTTCAGTTATTTATGGACCAAATGGTGGTGGTAAATCTAATGTTTTAGAAGCAATTCATACACTAGAGGCAAAAATACTTCGCCCAGTTTGTGCAACTTGTGATAACAAAGAATGTGGATATAAAGTAAAAAAAATCCCTGTAAAACCATTTTGGTTTTCAGAAAAGACAAGATTGGAACCTACTGAATTTGAAATCTTTTTTCGTACGAACACCGCCGAGTATAGATATATTTTACATGTAAAGGATGACTTTGTATTATATGAAAGCCTTGATAGAATTAAACTAGATACTGGAAGGCGTTCAGGATTATTTAAGAGAGATAATAAGGAAATTATACTTAAAGGTGTTTTTTCAAGATTTAAAATAAGTAACGATATTTCTGATAATTTACCATTTATATCATACCTAGGTATAACCTACAATAAAAATGAAGTGGTTTCAGATGTGTTTTCATGGTTTGAAAAAAACATAGACTTTTTAAATTATGGTGATCCTTATCAAGAAATGAGAACTGCTATTGCTAAATCAGATGATTTAAAACAGTTAATCTTAAAAATGATAAAAGAAATGAATTTAGAAATTGATGATTTTAGAATTGAAGAAAATGAGAATGATTTTGACATATATATAAAACATATCGTCAATGGATATAGTGCTGAAATTTCATTACTTGAAGAATCAAGTGGTACTCAGAAAATTTTTAGTTTACTTCCTTTTATTGCGAAGAGCCTAATCTTTGGAAGCACACTAATAGTAGATGAGTTAGATGCAAAAATACATCCAATTTTATTAAGATATATTATAGATTTATATACAAATACTGAATCAAATAAAAATGGAGCTCAGTTAATCTTTACTTCTCATGATCTTTCAACCATGAATAATGAAGTTTTTCGTAGAGATGAAATTTGGTTTGTTGCAAAAGGAAACCAACAGAATTCAAAACTATATTCTTTAGTAGAGTTCAAGACTAAAAAAGGTGAATCTGTTAGAAAAGATGCAAAATTTGATAAGCAATACTTAGAAGGTAAATATGGTGCAGACCCATATCTTAGAAAAATCATAGATTGGAATGTTACTAATGTTACTAATGTTTAAAAATGGGGGAAATAATAAAATTGACTAAAAATGAATGGAAGAAAAAACGTCGTCAAAATTTTAGAGAAGAAAAGGAATTTCAATACTATATATTTTGTGAGGGCGAACAAACAGAACCTAATTATTTTAACGGATTTAAAAAATCAATCGAAAACAATCCTATTTACAAGGATATGGTATTAATTGAAATTGAACCTTGTGCAACTGACACAATGCGGGTGATTGGAAAAGCAGAAGCGTTTGTACGACAAAACAATCTTAAAAAAGCTCAAATATGGTGTGTATATGATAAAGATAGTTTCCCAAAAAGTGATTTTAATGGAGTTATTGAACATGCAAACAATCTAAATAAACAAGATAAAAATATACAATACTATTCTGCATGGAGTAATGAGTGTATTGAAATTTGGTTTATATTACATTTCGATAATTATGTTTCAAATAACTATAGAACAGAATATATTAAATATTTAAAGAAAAAGTTCAAGGAATTAAAGCTAGGTAAGTATGAAAAAAACTTACCCAATACATTTGATATTCTTTATAAGCAGGGCAATCCAAAGCTTGCAATACGTTATGCAAAAAATATTATTAAAGAAAATAAGCATAAATCATGTGCCATGATTGCACCAGGAACTACTGTATACAAACTAGTAGAAGAACTCGCAAAATATTTACCAGAGGAAGAAAAAAAAGCTTTTCTATAGTAAATAGATGCTAAGGTTGTAAAATAACATCAAAGTATAAGAAAGGAATTATTAGATTGAAAAAGAAAACTTTAATTGTAGTAGATATGCAAAATGACTTTGTTGATGGCTCATTGGGCACTAAAGAAGCACAGGAAATTGTTGAAAACATAAAAGAGAAGATAGAAAAGTATAAGAATGACGGTCAGGAAATAATCTTTACAAGAGATACTCATTACGAAGATTATCTTGAAACAAACGAAGGTAAAAACTTACCTGTAAAACATTGTATCTATGGAACAAATGGCTGGGAAATCAAAAAAGAATTAGATACCGAAGGCTGCAAATTAATTGATAAGAAATCCTTTGGATGGCTTGGCTGGAAAGACTTAGAACTTGAAGAAGTTGAAATGGTTGGATTATGTACAGATATATGTGTGGTATCAAATGCACTTATAATAAAAGCTGCTTTTCCAGAAATCAATGTAACAGTAGATGCACGTTGTTGTGCAGGGGTTACGCCTGAAACACACAAAACAGCTTTGGAAACAATGAAAATGTGCCAAATAAACGTTATAGGAGATTGACTTTACTAAAAAGATACGGTTATAATCTCATCTTTGACAGTCGATAACGCAAAAAACCGCTGTAAAGCTTTCATATATAAGGCTTACAGCGGTTTCACTTATTCAACTTTTTTGACAATTTCCTTCGCTCTCGCCAATTCCTCCTCCGAAATCATCGCTGTTCCATCCTTATAAACCCAAGAATATCGAATCATATAATCATCATAATTGCCTGTAACAAGCCAAAGTGCTGCCAATCCTACATGTTCGTTTTCATCAGCTTCATCTAAAAGCTGTATTACCTGTTCCAATTTTGCGTTGGAAATATGTTTTGCCGTATATTGGACACTAGTACCTGGAAGCTCCGGTGTAATCGTCATACTAAGAGCTCGTATATCTTTCGTGTTGCTGCCATTCGCCGGTATAGATATAGTTTGTTCACCGTAAACTGCCATGTTTGGTACATTTAAACTACTCGTTTCAAAATAAACACCATTTGGAATAGTCACCGTCAACGCTAGGCTTGTTTTATTAGTGATTGTAACATCAACCCACGCCATGTATCTATTTTGTCTGCCTGTAATTTCCACAGTAATACTGCCCTTTTCCAAAAGGGTCAAGATATCTCCTGTACATAAATTTTGAACCTTTTGATAGTCCTGATGACCCGGAAAATCCTTTAGAAATGCGTTTATTTCTTCTTCTGTTGCCTTGTCTGGATGATTAAGTATATGAGCCGATAAACTACTGTTCGATTTCAGTAAAGCAATCTGTTCGTTGGCCTTATTGACAAGCTCATCATATCCAGCTTCTCCCCATCTATACAAAAAATCATTCAACGCCTTAATCGTTCCGTCCTCCATCGCTGTTTTAAAGCTGGTTTCCACTTTCTTGTCACGGATTTTAATTTGTGCTTCATTTATTCTAGCCATAGAATCCCCATAGTCACCTAGTTTATTAAACGCTTCTATAGCATCCTCATACTTTTCCTCTGTCATAAGCTGTTCCGCATCTGCGTATGGAATTATAAACTCTTTCAGTTCCTGTACTTTTGCTTCTGAATCTCTAAAGTCTTTCAGGTTTTCAAAACGTGATAAAGCTTTTTGATAATTACCTTGGTCCATTAGCCTTATGGCTCTTTGATAAGAATCTTCCTTCCAAGCTTCCGATGCTTGGTTTGCTGCATCTTCATAATCACCAAGGTCTTCAAAGATTTCCGCTGCTTCTGCATATTTGCCTTCATTCATCAACGAATTGGCTTCTTCGTACTGTTTTTCGTCTGTATTGCAAGCAGTGAGCAGACAACCTAACACGACAACAAGTAGAAATGAGATAACTTTTGTTTTCATTATGTCCTCCTTTCGTATAATCTCTTTAGATAAAGATTTATACTTTGCTTTCAAGATTCTACGTTTTTTTATAGCTATATTATAACATCTTTAAAAACAAAATAGGTGTGCTGCCAGCACACACCTATTTTGAAGTTTCGCCTTTATGTATAAAATGTTATTGGCGATTGACTTTACGAAAAGATACTGCTATAATTTTATCTATAATATTAAGAAAGTGAGGTGAGAGGAATGAACATAACATCGTTTGCCAGTGCCGGTGAAGTATTTACAAATCGTGAGTGTATCAAAGGCTATTCATTTAAAATAGACGCTTCAAGGGGAAAGTCTGCCCTTTTTCAGGTTTCTAACAATGTCCATTTTGATGATAGCCTTAACCTCTCACCGATTAGTGTTCTATAATCTGTAAATATAATTCTGAGAGTTTACCCGGTATGTCAAAATGGATACCGGGTATTTTTATGCCCATTTTTAAAATAATGGAGGTCTTTTATGAATAAAAATTTTATAAATAAAAGTTATATGTATAAATTTTCCTGCACCATTTCCCCGTATATTAAAACGGCTGAAATGACAGCGAGAAATCAAACTAACGGCGGTATTATTTATCTACTGCCAAATTATATGATTCGTCTTGTTTATCTACTTCCGCTTATAATACTTTGGCGAACGCTTATGAATAGCGGAGTTGAAACAGGAATGACACTTTCACAAATGCTTACCTATACATTTATAAGCAATTTATTCGGAGATTTGCTTAATATAACATCTCCACTTACACATTGGATAATGGATTCACCACTTTTGTCAGCATGTCAAAGACCAATGACCATCTATGGAAATGTAATGGCTGAGTCAATAGGAAAAACTATCCCAGGACTCTTATTGTTCTCACTGCCAATGCTTTTATTAGCACCTTTTTTAGAAATAAATGCAGCACCTATATCACTTTGGTTTATACCAAGCTTAGTATTATGTATTTCACTAGGTTTTGCAGTCGAGTTTATTTTTGGGGCATTGCTCGTATATATGATTAATACAAGCTGGATAATTCATTCTATAAGAAATGCCGTTATATGGCTTTTTTCAGGAGCCGTACTACCTTTTTCATTACTGCCTTTTGGACTTGACAAAATTATGAAATATCAGCCGCTTGGTAGTTTAGCAGGTGCTCCCCTATCTATTTATACAGGTATTGAAACCCCAATAAAAGTAATTATTATTCAAGTGATTTGGAATCTTATTTTGTGGCCAATATCAATAGCCATATTCAACAAATCAAGAGAAAGGATGGTATCAAATGGAGGTTAATGTAAAATTATATCTTAGACTTTTAGGTTTATATGCAAAAATGGACTTAGCCATGCTGCTTCGTGATACCAAATTTGCACTTTTAAATATATTTGCAGATACTATATCAAATGTTTCTGCTCTTACAGGAATGTTTTTGGTTGCATGGAAATTTGATGGAATTGGAGGCATGAGCAAATATGAAGTATTGTTTATGCTTTCATATGTGTCCATAATTACAGGAGTTTATCAGACTTTTTGCTCAGGAAACAACGTCGGCCATATAAGCAGAAGAATTGGCAGAGGACAATTCGAGCATATGCTGATCCAGCCATTACCCTTTAAGGCACAATTATTGACAGAGGGGTTTTTGCCTTTTACAGGCTCCAGTAACCTAATAGCAGGGCTTATTCTTATAGGTATTGCAATTCATAACCTAGGAATAACTATTACATGGTGGTGGATACTCTCACTTATTGCAAATATATTGATTACGATAACAATTGTACTATCACAATCATACCTATTTTCATCAGCAGCATTTTATGCTCCTGTATCAGCTGAAGAAATATCATCATATATTATTGACCTTAACAATAACCTGAGTCAATATCCACTATCAGGGATGCCAAAGTCAATACAGTTACCACTTTTATGTATATTACCTGCAGGACTTATTGGTTGGTTTCCATCACTTTCGCTTCTTGGAAAACCACCGCTTAATTTACCAACGTTTTTCCCTGTGGTAATTGCAATAATAATATTTTTATCAGCTAGAATTTTATTTAAGAAAGGATTTAAACATTATGTTAAAACTGGATCAAACAGATATTTGCCATATGGGCATAGAAGATAATATTGCTGTTAAAGCTGTCAACATCACAAAGACCTTTGAACAATGGCAGCGTACAGGCACAGGAAGAAATATCATTAAAAACTTAATAAAACCAGAAAAGAAAACACTTACTGCACTTGATAATGTCTCTTTTGAAATTAAAAAAGGTGAGTTTACTGCTTATGCAGGACCAAATGGTGCAGGAAAAAGTACAACCATGAAGCTATTAACAGGAATGCTTCTTCCAAAAAGCGGAGAGATTTCAGTACTTGGAATGTCACCTAAAACGAAACGTGTAGAACTTATGAACAAGGTAGGTGTGATGTTTGGCAACCGTACAGAGCTATGGTGGGATCATCCTGTTATACAAAGCTTTGAATGGAAAAGAGTTGTTTGGAATATTCCCAAAGAGCGATATAACCGTATGCTTGAATTAGTAGTAGAACTTCTTGATATAAAGGACATTCTAAGCACATTTGTCCGTGAGTTAAGCTTAGGTCAAAGAATGAAAGCCGACCTTGCCATGATGCTTTTGCATGAACCAGAACTGATTTTGCTGGATGAACCAACTATTGGACTTGATGTACTTGCAAAACGTCAAATGATTGACTTTCTAAAGCAGCTTAATAACGAAAAACAAACTACTATTATGGTAACAAGCCATGATATGGATGACCTTGAAGAAATGGCCAGAAGGATTATGCTTATTCAAAGTGGTAATATTGCTTTTGAGGGAACTTTTGAAGAATTGCGTGTTTCAACGGGTAATTTATGTCACATAATAATTACGGCAAATGTATCCTCAGCACCAATACTTAAAAACGCTATTTTAACTTCATCTGAAGCAAATCGATTTGAATATGAAATAGATATAAGCAAAATACCTATTTCAGACATTCTTTCTGAAATCAGTCAAATTAAAGGAATTTCAGATGTTGAAATTAAAAAGGCTTCTATTGAGGAAGTGATTTCAGAACTTTACAAGGATTGGAAAAAATAATCAGTCACTAAACGAGTTTATGACTACCAGAATCTTTAAGAAGCTTAATATGAATAATACATTATGTAATCCATTAATGGCTACTAGTATTGGTTATACGCGATTGAATAATAAGATTGTTCCTTTAGGATATGGACGGGATACAAGCGGAGATGGTTGCATTGTAACAACTGTAGCCGATTTATCTATTTGGTTAAATGCTGTGTTGAATAAAGATTCAATACTAACAGAAAGTAGTTGGTATCAACATAATGGCAGCGACATGGGTTATATTACATTTGTATTTTTGAGCTTTGAAAAGCAAATCACTGTTTCAATATGCCAGAACCTTGAAGCACTACAACTAAATGATGATGCCGGAAGGGTTGAGTTTAATATCATGCAATGCATAGACCAATTTTTATAAGCTTGGATAGCATAGCAATTGATACCAAGAAATGTAAAAAAGACAGTATAAACTGTCTTTTTTAGGAGAAGGTATTTCGTTTTTATGGGGTGTAGCAAAAACTATATAATGTATTGGGGGGTTTTTACA
>JAVBUL010000155.1:0-17272 GCA_031555415.1 Lachnospiraceae bacterium
GCTGCTCGCTTTGCAAACACTAGACTTTCAAGTAAAGAGTTACTTGCCAATCTATTCGCTCCATGTACACCATTACAGCTTGTCTCTCCTACTGCATACAGATTATTCATCGTTGTCTTACTATCCAAATCAACCCATACACCACCCATAAAATAGTGTTGTGCCGGAACTACAGGTATACATTCCTTTGTTACATCAAATCCTTCATCTAAGCAATATTTATAGATATTAGGAAAATGACTAAGTATAGTTTCTTCATCAATATTTTCCATTGATAACCATACATAATCGGTTTCATCTTCCTTCATTTGATTAAATATCTTTTCCGTCACAATATCTCTAGGCAATAATTCATCTACAAATCTCTCATGATTTTTATTATAAAGTACTGCCCCTTCACCTCTTACAGACTCTGATATAAGAAATCGTCTACCTGGCTTTTGAGAGTAAAGAGTAGTTGGATGAATTTGTACATAATCAAGATGTTCAAGCTTAATACCATGTTTCTCAGCAATATCCAATGCATCACCTGTAAGATGTCTATAATTAGTTGAGTGTTTATATCTTCCGCCAATTCCTCCTGTCGCAAGTATTGTATTTTCAGAATCAATTTCAAACTGTTTTCCATCTTTATCTTTAACTATCAATCCACAGCATCTTTCATCCTTAACTATTAAGTCTATCATAGTTGTATATTCAAGGATTTCAACATTCTCAAGACCTTTTACTTTTTCTAATAATTTGCTTGTAATTTCTCTACCTGTTATATCTGCATGAAAAAGTATTCTTGGTTTAGAATGTCCTCCTTCTTTTGTATACGCAAGCTCTCCGTTAGTATTTTCAAAATCCACACCATATTGTATAAGATCATTAATTATTTCTCTTGATGAACTAATCATAATATCCACAGATTCATTTCTATTTTCATAATGTCCTGCTTTTACAGTATCCTCGAAATAACTTTGATAGTCATCATCATCTTTTAATACACATATCCCACCTTGAGCCAAAAATGAATCACTACTTTCTATATCTGATTTTGTTATCATTACTATTTTTTTGTCTCTCGGTAGATTTATCGCACAAAATAAACCTGCGACGCCTGTGCCAGCTATTAAAATATCTGTTTTCATTTGCACATGCCTTTCTATATTTATTATGTATAAAACATAAATGCTAGTATATCACATTAGTTTACATGTGACAAGACACTAAGTTTTTACTTATTCAATTAATTATTTTGCTCTAATATAAATATTCTCCGGAGTAGGTACTGTCTTCATATCAGGACCAATGTAAAAACTTGTTTGTGGTGGTTGATTATACGCTGTATTTTGCCATGCAATCCCAAGCCTATATACATAATCATGCATAAATGTATAAAATCTATGTTCAGTTAAATCGGTTGTAGTATAAATTCTTAAAAATGTGCTATCTTTCCCTCTAAATATTGCCTCTTCTCTCCAATCTCCAAATATGCTGGCTTGTAAACAAGGATTTCCTTTTGTTCCATTGTTTGATAAAACATTATCTGTAGACAAAATTATATCCATATCTTCATTTTCCCAATTCCACTTATATATCTTTGGTATTCCAACATTAGTTTCATACCCATACCAATCATGATCCAAGAGTTCACGAAGCAAATCACCATCCCACCATATAGCAAAATTTACTGATTCCGGTGATTCTGTAGTTATTCTCTTTCCGTCTTCATAGTTATATAGACCTTCACTAAAATATGACCACATTTGGTTTCCTTTATATCTTGGATCTATCTTCGCACACAAACCTCTTCCTGTATCCTTACCTATAAATTTTCCAAATGTAATTTTTCCTGTGCCTGCATTTCTTGCCTCCATTCCATAAGGGCAATCTGCATGCTCATGTATACCAAAATAATCCATTCCCTCACTATGATTTGTAAATCTACCTAAATGCATAGCATCACCATGCTCTAATCCTGTAGAGTATAAACCGGTTCCGTCATGGTCTATTACACATGCTCCATATACTATTTCGTCGCAGCCATCACCATCCACATCACCTACTGCAAGATTATGAAATCCTTGATTTGTGTAGTTTACATTATCGGTTGCATCCGCCCTAAATTTCCACTTTTTAACTAACTTTTTATCTATGACGTCATATGCCACAAGATTAGTCGGTCTTTTATGGTCATAGTACCCCCTACACATAACTGCACTTGGGTGTACACCATCTAGATATGCCACACAAGCTAGAAATCTATCCACTCTATTTCCCCATGAATCTCCCCATTGTGACACATCACCTCTTGGTGGGTCATATTCTACTGTATCCAAAATAGCACCATTTCTACCATCTATTAAAGATAAATACTCTGGTCCTTCTATTATAAATCCATCTTTATTTCTATAGTCTGCACTTTCATCACCCACCACATTTCCAAGTGCATCCTTCGTACCATCCGCTGTCTTGACCACCATTTCTGCATATCCATCACCGTCAAAATCATATACCATAAACTGCGTATAATGTGCACCACATCTTATATTTTTCCCTAAATCAACTCTCCAAAGCATTGTTCCATCTAACTTATATGCGTCAATATACACAATACCTGTATACCCTTTATGTGAATTATCCTTTCCATTACAATCCCATTTCAATATAATTTCATACTCTCCATCTCCATCTAAATCTGCTACTGATGCATCATTTGCAGTATATGAGTATTTACTTCCATCTAATGCTATATAATCATCAGGTTTATTTATAGGAACATCAAGATAATTATGTTTTAGATTTTTTGCCTCATAACCATTTTCTTCTTCAATACCATCAACCACCTTTTTGATAATATATTTGGTATCTATCTTTCCTTCTTTATGTATATAATTTGTTGCACCATATAACACCTCAGAATTAATCTTAACACCATTAGCATATATATTAAAACCAGATTTTTCCACATATTCCCAAGCATTTAATCTATATGCTATAAACATGCCCTTTTCTAGTCTTACAGCAATTGCTCCTCTATCTAAGTATTCCATCTGCCTTTTTCTCATTGGGGCTACAATAGATGATTCTACTGATACTAATTCAGATTTTCCTCCTAATGATAATGCTTCAACCGCATATGTAAACACTCTGTCTGTAATTATTGTATCATCAATAAATTCCAGACTTTCCTTCGAGCTTACTGTTCCTATATATTTATAATTACATATGGGTGTTTTTCTATAAATATTATACGATTTTACTCCGCACTTTTTTGATTCAACAGGCTCATTCCACGTAATCTTTACCATTTTTTCATTTAATGACTCAGCACTTAAATCTATTACTGGTGGCGAATCTACATCATCATCCTTTATACAAACCTTTAACTTTTCAGATTCGGCACTTTCAAAACCCAACTCGTCTACTATTTTAATTATGTATATATACTCTTCTCCTAACAAGACTTCCTTATCCTCATAAGTTCTGCTGGTAATACTTATTTTCACAGTATCCTTCCCACTTCCAATATGTTCTTTATAAATATTGAAGTTATTATACCTATCATCTGCATTAAAACTTACAATTGCCACACTATCGTAATCGGTTACCTTTATTTCCACATCAATATCTTTGATAACATCTTTTATCTTTCCAGCTATATTAATTCCTTGTATACAAACATATCTCCCAAAAAACTCTGCTTCCAATGTTCCATTTGTCACATTAACATCATAGTCCATATAGTTAATTTGTCTGTCATTTACCCAGATAGGAACTTGTCTATTATTATTTAATATTACATGTAAACTTATGTCTCCATCATCATTCAAATCTCCTGCATATACCCTTACGCTATATTCTCCGTTCTCAAGTCCGCTAATCATGTAATGGTTTTGTTTAACATCACTCACCGCAAGTTCTCCACTATTTAAAAGTGTATTGTCCTTAAAATCTATTCTATACATTTTTGCCCACCTTTCTCTTTGAAACACTTTAATAATACTACTATTTTATCACTCATAAATCTTATATGCAATTTAGAAATTAAGTCTTTTCAAAAGCATCTTTTTCATGTAATATATAACCTATACCTAAATAGAGTTAATTTTAGAAAGGAACTGTAAAATGAAGTTTGTAGTACAAAGAGTTAAACATGCAAGTGTTACTGTAGATAGTAATGTTATTGGTAAAATAAATAAAGGATTTTTAGTTTTTGTAGGCGTAAGTAATGACGATAACAATGAAATTGCAGACAAGCTTATAAAGAAGCTTATAGGTTTAAGAATTTTCGAAGATGAAAACGGTAAAACCAATCTTTCATTAAGCGATGTTGATGGTGAATTACTTATTATTTCACAGTTTACTCTTTATGCAAATTGTAAAAAAGGCTTTCGTCCATCTTTTACTGATGCAGGAAACCCAGACTTAGCAAATGCACTTTACCAGTATGTAATCAGTGAATGCAAAAAATCCATCGAAAAAGTCGAATGTGGCAGCTTCGGTGCTGACATGAAAGTCGAACTTTTAAACGATGGACCTTTTACTATTATTTTAGACTCTGATAATCTATAATCTTTTTATAAGCTAACTTTTTTATCAAGTAATTTTGCTGATGCAATTACTGCAAAAATTATAACCACTGAGAGGTAGATAACCGTTGGAATCATTGTAATCAATACATCTGATAACGAATCTATTTCATCAATTAAATTTGGCACAAATTCACCAATAAAATTTACCACCCTAATAATAGCAATAAATAAAATAAAGCTTATAACGCCTTTAAATCTTTTATTTTGAAACCATGTTGCACTAAGTGTTATTGCCATATATGCCATTGCTATTATAGCAAAGAAATCCACAAGAAAAGCTATCACTGCCAATAATACCTGCAACCAAATTTTTGTCATTGAAACACCTGACATTTGAGATATAACATCAACTATATCGCCAACAATAGAAAGCTCCGGAAATACATCTTTTAACATAACCATATCAAGTGATATAAATGTCACTAATATCATTGCGAAAAATATTCCTGTTATAAGCGTTGATAGCAGTTTTGCACCTATAATACTGTATGAACTAGTCGGCGTCATAAATGTAAGATAGCTTGATTTGGAATTTAATTCCTTTGAATAGAATGATACTCCAAAAATAAATACACAAAAATATGATACTGACAACGTTATTAGCAATAAAGCAGTTGCAATCGCTGTATTTTCTTTGTTCTGTGTCAAAACTGAAAACATGAAATAGCCTTGTAAAAGCAAGATTACTGATAGTAAAATCACTATTCCTGTTATATTTCTTCTTAATTCATATTTAATTAATTTTAACATATACCCCTCTTCTGCGTACTATGTGTGCACTTTAATAAAAAGTTGAACACGCTTTTTGTTCAACATATGCACATCTCCCTATTTCTGATATTCTTGATACTCTGTATACGGCTGATATCTATAAATATCCTTATACATATCCACTAACGACATTCCACTGTTTGCACGTAAATCCATTGCCGTTCCTTGAGCTACAACTGTACCCTGCTTAATAAAAATAGCATAATCCACTATGTTTTCAAGTTCATCCACCAAGTGACTGGATACAATTATTGCTCTTTTAGGATCTTTATGATTAATTATCGCATCAATAATCATCTCTCTTGCAATAATATCTATTCCATTAAGAGGCTCATCTAACATTATAATCTTACAATCTCTTGATAATGTTATTGCAATTTTCGTCTTAGCTACCATACCTGAAGACATTTTGCTAATCTTTTGTTTAGGATTCAAGTCCATCATCCTCAACAAATAATAATACTTATTTATATCAAAATCTCCAAAAAAATCTTGATAATATTTTCCTGCACTTTCACAAGTCATATACTTATAAAAATAATTTTCTGTAGGCATATATGCAATATTAGCCTTAGAATAAGTACCGATAGGTTGACCTTCAAATGCTATTTGTCCTGAAGTAGGCTTTACTAATCCTGCCACCATCTTCATAAAAGTAGTTTTTCCACTACCGTTTGGACCTAAAAGCTCATAAATATTACCAGGTTCAATATTCACCGACATATTCGAAATAGCTGTAACTGTCATATACTTTTTTTCTAAATTATTACACTGTAACATTTTCCCTCCTACGCTAAAAAGTCTTTTATTTTCTTACTCCTAACAGGATTTCTAAGTTTTCTAAGAGCTTTAGCTTCTATCTGCCTAATACGCTCTCTTGTAACATTAAATTCCTTGCCTACCTCCTCTAATGTACGAGGATGTCCATCTTCTAATCCAAATCTAAGAACAATGACTTGTTTTTCTCTTTCTTTTAAATCTTCAAGTAATATATCTATATGTTCTTTAAGCATTACAGACTCTATGTTTTGTTCCGGAGTAACTGTATTGTTATCTGCAACAAAATCGCCAAGATTTGAATCATCTTCCTCACCTATAGGTGTCTCAAGCGAAGCTGGTTCTCTTGCAATCTGCATTATCTCTAAAACTTTATCCTCTGTCATATCTAATGCGTTTGCAAGCTCTCCTGTAGATGGCTCATAGCCTAATTCTAATGTAAGCTTTCTTTGCATCTTTGACATTCTGTTAATAGTTTCCACCATATGAACAGGAACTCGTATAGTTCTTGCTTGATCAGCTAACGCTCTGGTTACAGATTGTCTAATCCACCATGTTGCATATGTACTAAGCTTAAAGCCTTTATCATAATCAAACTTCTCAACACCTTTAATAAGCCCAAGATTTCCTTCCTGAACCAAATCTAGAAAACTCATGCCTCTTCCTGTGTATCTTTTTGCAATACTTACAACAAGTCTTAAGTTCGCCTCTATAAGTCTTTCCTTTGCAATCGGGTCGCCTTCTGACTTTCTCTTAGCAAGTCTTAATTCTTCTTCTGCTGTAAGAAGCGGAACTGTTCCTATCTCCTTTAAATACATTCTAACCGGATCTTCGGTTCCTATTCCTTCAAGTAAGTCAATTGCATCTAAATCAATATTTTCCTCATCTTCATCTTCAAAATCGTCACTTGCCGGCTCTAGCAACAAGTCATCCTCAACGAAGTTTTCATCTACAATGGTTAAAACATCAATTTTCTTTTCTTCAAGATACTGATAAACTACTTCCATTTGCTCAACAGTTATCTCCATACCCGCAAAAAACTTATTAACATCGGTAATATCTACAACACCTTTTTTACTATTTCCAAACTCTACTAATTTCTCAAGACTTTCTAGAAATTTTTCTTCATTCATGGTAAAATTCTCCTTTTTTCCCACAATACCTGAATTGTTAATTGGCACTTTGATTTTTCATTATACACAAAAAAACAGCTCGTGTAAACTGGCTAGACGAAAATAAATATTTTTTGTCAAATATCCCACTTTTTTGCACTAAAATAAGCTGTTTTTTATGTAATATTATTGTTATTTTTCTTTTATAATCTTTTTGTAACGGAAATTATCTCCTGACATTACCTTTACCGCCTTATGATGATTTTTTATAACTGCATTCTTTATTGAACCACCAAATTCACCATCTAATACCCAATCTATCTTTTCTTCTGAAATAACTCTAAGTTCAGATGTCTTAAAACTTATTACTGATTTGCACTTTTTTCCCATTAGCAATGATGTAATTATATCATTTAACTCTAAAGGATTTTTTGGCTGTCTAATCAGAGTCACTTCAAAAACTCCATCATCAAGACCTATATCATTTCCTGCAAGGCCCTTAAAACCACCAACTGAATTCGAATTACTTACCATCGCATAGATGAAGTCACCTTCAATCCTCTTGCCATCAAAATAAAGTTTTGCATGGTAAGCCTTTGTAACTGCCGGTATAAATCCCTTTAAACCTTCTAATATATATGCCTGATGGCCTAATACATTCTTAAGTTCTTGAGATGTGTTGTATGATACTTCTGTAAATGCACCAAATGCTGCTATATAAACAAAGTTCTTATCATTAAGACTTCCTATATCGACTTGCTTGGATTTACCATATACTGCAACTTTTGCTGAACTTATCATATTCTTTGGCAAATTAATACTTGATGCAAAATCATTTGTCGAACCAGATGGAATATATCCTATTGTAACTCTCTCATCTCTGGTCTTAAATGCATTCATAGTGCCTGTCACTACTTCATTTAGAGTACCATCTCCTCCGCTGCATACTACAAGGTCAAAATCCTTACTTCTTTTCTCTACTTGATACTGAGCATCTTTTGCGCACTGAGTTTGATATGTTTCAACTCTAAATCCAGCTTTAATAAAAACATCAATTATATCTGCAAGATGTTTTCTTATCAAAGCTTTTCCTGACTTAGCATTATAAATAAATAACAACTTTTTCAAAGTAATCGCCTACTTTCCACAACAGAACTTATACTTCTTACCTGAGCCACATGTACATGGATCATTACGTCCAACCTTCTTTTCTTTTACTACTGTATGAGAAATCTTTTGCTCTTTATAAAGTTCTTTTCTTCTTTCATCTGTTATAAGTGTATTCCATACTTCTAATTCATATAACCAGTCAGCCTTAGCTTCTACCATATTTTTATATAGAAGCTCTGTATCAAAATCCAAGCTAACTTCTGTTTCCTCTGTCATTTCTTCTATAGGATTTTGTGTTTTAAGACTATCGTTTATTCCATCTAAAAAGCCTGCCATCACAAGAACTTCTACATTATATTTTTCTGCCAGCTCTTTAACAGTTCCTTTTACTACTGTATCTGGGTCTGCTAAAATTTGCTCATAAATTCCTTTTTCATATGTAAAATAGTTTGCCCAGAACATATCACTTTCTTTTTGTGACTTTCCTGCTCCATATGCTAATCCTCTCCAGGTTTCAAGTAGTGTATACTCTGTCTGTTCTTCTTTTGCCATTACCTATTCCATCCTTTAAAATATTTTTTTATTTCAACAAAAGTATACATTATTTTATTAATTAGTGCAAGCCATTTTACCATTGGCGCAACGTTATGCGTAGGCACTTACTAAATTTGCCATAATTTCTTTACCTGCTACTTGTGTATGTACTTCTGCTAAAATATTATTATTTTTGTACTTAAACTTGGCATTTGAATCAAAAAACATATCAAAATTAGTTTTTGACCACTCTTTGCCATATGTAAATGTAGTAGTTTGTTCATTTTCAATATCCACACAACTTTCTTTCATGGCTTCACTAATTTCTCCTATTCGTACTCCATTATATAAGATTTGCAAGTACAAATTATTTACAATTAGTCTATCCGTATCGTTCATCCATGAAATATCACCCTTTATAAGCCTTTTGCATTCCTCTTTACTTATCTTATCAGATGATGTATTTGTAATACCGTTCCAATCATATGACCTAATAATATATATTTCATCTTCGTTCATCTGATTCATTCTAACGATAAATTCTTTATTATTTTTAAATCTTAATTCTCTAACCAAGTTATATTCTACATTTACATTTCTATTTTTTTCCATATAAAACATCTTCATCAATAAATATTCATTTTCTGTTACTTTGCTTGCTTTACCCCTATACATATTTATCATTATTTATACCCATACCTTTCTTAATCTGCTCCTATAGTGTTGTTCCTATAGTCATCATATTATCCAAAATTTGTGAAAAATCGGTGTAGGTAAAATAAATTTTTTCTTATTTGTCTTTGTCTACTCCTCTACCTTTTAACCATTTCGCGGTCCACATATAGATGTATATTAGTATTGGGAAAAATACCGTACAAAATACAGATGCCATAAACATATCATTTGCCTCGGGGCGTGCGAAAAACGCCGCTATAAATGACCATATGTATAATCCAACCAATATTACAATTAATCCAATTGCTAAAATTCTCTTTATATTCTTCATTTTCCTGTTTATCCTTCCTTATTTACACTTCTTTGTTTCAGTAATTAGCATATCCAACAATTTTCTTCCTGCATTTGAAATATGATTTTTCTCAGAAATTACTATGCTAATCGTTCTTTCTTCCATTTTCTTTTCTAGTTCTAGTTCAAAAAGACTTCCATTTTTAATATGCTCTTTTGCAAAATCCTCAGCCACCATGCCTATTCCAAGATTTCTAATTGCAAATTGTACTATCATATCGCTTGTTGCAAGTTCAAAATCCGGCTCCTGTTTAAGCTTATTCTCTTCAAAAAATGAATCTGCTGCCTTCCTTGTGCTTGTATTTTTTTCAAGGCATATTAATGGCATATTATTAAGTTCACTAAGAGCTATAACTTTTCCTTTATATTCTTGGTACTCACTTCCTCCAACAAAGATAGTTCTTACTTTTTTAACGTCTATTCTCTCTAAATCTTTTTCTCTACTAAATGGTGTTGTCACTATTCCAAAATCAATTTTTCCATCATTTAAGTTTCTTAGTGTTTCCGGAGTTGGAGCGTTTGTGACTCTTATCTTAATATTCGGATACTCTTCGTGGTACTTTTCCAGATATGGTAGCAGATAAAACTGTAATGTCATATCACTAGCACCTATTATAATCTCTCCTGCATCCAAATCAAGTAAATTTTTAAATTTTTCTTCTCCTAAAAGTATAGATTCATATCCCTTTTCTATGTAAGAGTATAATACTTCTCCTTCTTTAGTAAGTTTTAAGCCCTTTGATGTCCTAACAAAAAGGCTTCCTCCCAAAGCATTTTCTAACTGTTTAACAGCTTGACTTGCCGCCGGCTGTGATATACACAATTCCTTAGCAGCTCCTGATATACTACCCGACTTTACTGCATAGTAAAACACCTTGTAATATTCCAGACTTGTTGTCATCATTCCACCCATTACGATACTTCTCCAATCTCTTCTTGTAATTACTTCTTAATATTTTACCACACTTTTGTATTTTTTTGTAGGTTTTACACATATTTTTTTAATCAAAATTTAGTTTGTAATATTTCCTACATTTAACTATACTATAACTTGGGTCAAATGACACTTACTGATAAATAGCAAACTCTTATAAAGGAGCAATATGAAGAACATATTCAAAAATACGAAAACAATATTAGAGGCAGAAAATGTTTTAGCTGAATACTTTACTCGCAACTCTGCAAAAGGTAATTATCTTTCAGATTTGCCTGCTACCGAAGATGATATTAAATTTTTACTCTCAGAATTCGAAAAGCTTAACTTAACACTAATTCCCATCGAATACTGTTATGAGTTAAGATTATCAATCTTAGTTGCTTGGACTTTTTCACTCACATTTGAATTTACAGATAGTTCAATCAGAACTCAATTTCTTTCATTAACTAAAAAATTATCTCAGCATCATTTAAGATATTATGCTGAAACTGTAGCTTCAGCATTTGAAGACTATGCTTTAGCATCATTTGGACATAATTTTAATAAAGTTGAAGGATTAACTAATACAATTGAGATGCATGCTTCTCTTAGCAATCAAAAAAGCGCCTAAGCGCTTTTTTTGATTATCTATTCCTCTTCTTCTAACTTTTCTTCAAATTCTTCAAATATAAAGTTTAATATCGGAGCTAAACCGATAAACTCACATCCATAATATACTAAGTCATCTCTTTTTTCAACTCTAACAATTTGTACAACTGTATACAAGCTTGATTCATTATTTCCTAAATCAATCTTTGAATTGAAATAATATCCTATCGGTAACAATGCTTTTGATTCAAATCCAATTCCGGTTTTAGATATATTAACCACACTAATTGGCGCTTCAATGTTCTTAATTAAAACATTATCTTGCTTAAAAAGATTTGAAATTTTCAATTTCATATCTACAGGAATTCTTTTACTTCTACGTTTTTCTTCCATGATTCATATCTACCTTTCATTATAGCAATAATCGTCTCTTTCTGTCATTATATTATTTTATTCAAAAATAATCAAGTAATTTTATAGTCTTTCCTCTAAAATACTCTTTACCATATTAGGATTTGCTTTCCCTTTAGACATTTTCATGGCTTGACCAACAAGATGTGTAATTGCTTTTTCTTTTCCTGCTCTATAATCGCTTACTGATTCAGGATTTGATTCAATGATATTTTCCACCAATGCTTTTAACTCATTTTCATCGCTATCCATTGATAAGCCATGCGATTTTATATATTCACTTGGTACAATATTCTCTAGAAACATTTTTTCAAATACTTCCTTTGCTACATTACTATTTATAATATTTTTAGTAGTGAGTTCAATAAGCTCTGCCAAGTTTTTTGCAGAAAATTTTATATCCTCTGCATCCATTTCATTTTCTTTTAAAAGTCTCATTGTTTCAACCATCAGCCAATTACTTACCTTTTTAGGATTCCCACATAATCTTGTTGTTTCTTCAAATATATCTGCCATCTTTTTTGATAAAGTAATAATATCTGCATCATATTCGGGAAGCTTGTAATCACTTATGTATCTTGACACCTTCTCATCCCTAAACTCTGGCTGTCTTGACCTTATTTCTTCTATCCATTCATCGCTTATAACAACTGGTACCAAATCCATCTCCGGAAAATATCTATAGTCATTTACATCTTCTTTTGAGCGCATTGCATATGAACACCCTTTCCCATCATCCCACCTTCTTGTTTCTTGTATTACTTCCTTACCTTCTTCCAATATTTTAATCTGACGTTCTCTCTCAGCTTCAATCGCTCTTGCTATAGCTCTAAAAGAATTAAGGTTTTTCATTTCTGTTCTTGTTCCATATTCAACACTTCCCACTTCTCTTACAGAAAGATTTACATCAACTCTCATAGAACCTTCATTAAGCTTGCAATCTGATACTTCAAGATACTGTATTATCATTCTAAGCTTTTTAATATATTCGATAACCTCATCACTTGACCCCATATCCGGCATGGACACGATTTCTATAAGCGGCACTCCTGCCCTATTGTAATCTATTAATGAATAATCATTATCTTCATTATGCGTAAGCTTTCCTGCATCTTCTTCCATATGAATCTCATTTATTCTTATTTGTTTTTTCCCGGAATCCTTTTCTATCTCTATATATCCATTTCTACATATAGGTAAGTAGAGCTGAGATATTTGGTAGTTCTGAGGATTATCCGGATAAAAATAATTTTTTCTATCAAACCTATTGTATCTTGAAATTTCACAATGAGTTGCCAACCCGACTGCTATCGCATATTCAACTACTTTTTTATTAAGAACAGGTAATGTCCCCGGCATGCCTGTGCAAACCGGACAAGTTTGAGTATTCGGTGCACCACCAAACTTTGTTAAACAAGCACAAAATATTTTTGTATCAGTTGACAATTCCACATGAACTTCAAGACCAATGACTGTTTCATATTCTCTCATATTTTGTTTTATTCCTTTCTTAACTGCTCATATGTATACGCTGCCCGTATAATATTATCTTCTCTAAAACAATTACCTATTATCTGCATTCCAATCGGAAGATTTTTAGAATCCACTCCGCAAGGAAGTGATATTGCAGGTAAGCCTATGAGATTTGCAGCCACTGTACAAACATCACTTTGATACATCTTTATCGGATTACTTATACTTTCTCCTATTTTGAAAGCTGTTGTAGGAGAAGTTGGGGCGATAATAACATCATATTCATCAAATGCTTTATCAAATTCATTTTTTATAAGTCTTTTAGACTTTTGTGCTTTAAGATAATATTCATCATAAAAACCACTGCTTAGTACAAATGAACCTAGCATTATTCTACGTTTTACTTCTTTACCAAAACCCTCTGTTCTTGTTTTTTTATACATTTGACTTAAGTTATTTGCTTCTTCATTTCTATATCCATATTTAACACCATCAAACCTTGCAAGATTTGAGCTTGCTTCTGCTGATGCTATAATGTAGTATGTTTCAACTGCATATTTTGTCATTTCTAAGCTAAATTCTGAAACTATTGCTCCTTTTCCTTCTAAAGCTTTTACTGCTTCTAAAACTGCATTTTTAACTTCAGCATCAACATTCTCATTGAAGTATTCCTTTGGAATTCCTATCTTCATTCCTCTCACATCGCTTATCAATGCTTTGGTAAAGTTATACTCTTTTCTAAGCATTGATGTCGAGTCTTTATCATCATACAAAGCTATGGTTTCTAGAATATATGCACAGTCTGCAACGTCTTTTGCTATTGGCCCGATTTGGTCCATTGATGAGGCATAAGCTACTAGACCATATCTTGAAACTGTTCCATATGTTGGTTTTATTCCTGTTACACCACAAAATGCACTCGGTTGTCTTATTGAACCTCCTGTATCTGAGCCTAATGCACAAATACACTCATTAGCCGCAACTGCTGCTGCCGAACCTCCCGATGAGCCACCCGGCACATATAAAGTGTTTTTAGGGTTTTTTACAATACCATAAGCAGACGTTTCAGATGTACTTCCCATAGCAAATTCGTCCATATTTGTTTTTCCGATTATTAACGCCCCAGATGCTTCTAGATTTTCTGTTACTTTAGCTGAATAAGTGGGTATAAAATTGTGTAGCATTTTCGAAGCACATGTAGTAAGCATATTCTTTGTGCATATATTATCCTTGATAGCTATTGGAACACCTGCTAAAGCATTAGTAAGCACCTTTGCATCTATTTGCTTTTGTATTACATCAGCTCTTTTAAATAAATCTTCTTTTTGAGCCACTGTAATAAAACAATTATATTCTTTATCTAATATTTCTATCTGAGATATTGATTCCTGCACAGCTTCCCTTATACTGATTTTTCCGGTGCTTATTTCTTTGCTTAATTGCATAGCTGTAAACTTCATAATACTCATGTTTATTCTCACTTTCAAATCTATTGTATAGTTTTTGGAACCACAAACTTTTCATCTATTACTTTTGGTGCATTTTTCAAAGTGTCTTCTAAGTTTGCATTATTTTGCACAATATCTTCTCTAAAAACATTGGTTCTTTGGAATATATCTAACATTGGCTCTACTTCCAAAGTATCTAATTCTTTAAGCTTATCCACAAATTCTATAATATTATGCATATCCTCTTTTAAATGTTCTTTTTCTTCATCACTTAGCTCAAGCTCTGATAAAGTCTCAATTTTCTTATTTATTTCATCGTTAATCATATTTTCGTGCCTCCGTACAAAGCAAATATTCTTATTGCATTCTAACATTAATGTTGTAAACGTTCAAGTTTTAATGTAAAATATAAATATTGAATAATATGTAAAGGGAATAGGTATTTTATGAGCTTAATATCAGGTGAAATAAATATAATAGAAAAAGAAGCGACTATTTATGAGGGCGGAGATGAAGTAACAAGTATTGCCTATATCATAAGCGGTCGTGTTTTAAAGATGTCTGAAACAGACGAAGAGATTATTGAGTCTGGCAACTTTATTGGAATAAGTGATTTATATAGTGGATTTTATAATTGTGAATATGATGCATTTGAAGATTGTGAGCTTCTTATTTTTGAAGCTGAAAGTACCGAAGGTCTTGTGAGTTTCTTTGAAGCAAACTCTGATTTTCACGCGAAATACATTGATATTTCTTTCAAGCTACTAACAGTATTGTATGAACAGTATTATTCTCTATATAGTGATATATCAGATACTTACCAAACGGTTGTTACTACATACAAACGATACCAAGAATGTTGTTACTCGACTGGTTCTGAACCAGAATTTTTTTTGATGCCACATGAGGCTACACTATTTGACTTTTCAGCTCAAACATTTTCAAAAAATTATAATGTATTTATTGAGCTTTCAAATAGTCCAGAGAAATTAAAAAGTACCTTTGATGCAAATAAAACACAGTTTTTAAAACTTTATATTGAAGTTTTAAGAGGTATTTTTGTTACATATGATGATATGGTTTTCTATCTTAAAACAAATATTTCATTATTTGCAAGTCAAAGTCAGGATTGCCTTTTCTGCATAATATCAAAGCTTGCAGAAGATGCACCAAAAGATGTATACGAAGATATAATGACTCTACTTACTGATATGAAGCAAATAATTACAAAGATTGATGATAATATAAAGCAACATAGCGGAATAGCACTTGATATTGATTATAATAGGGTTAATTTCTACTTTATGATGGCTAAGGATGCCTCCTCTAATAGTCAGCCAAAAAAAGCTACAAAAAAAGTATCCTCTGCAAATACAAATAGCGATTTATCTAATACTTTACACAAGCTTTGTGTATTTGCTGATTTTGATTCTGACCGTGAAAAATACATTGATGAAATGATGCATTTCTTTATAAATATAACAGATAAAAACTCTCGCGATGATGAACTTAGGGTTTTCAGAAAAAATCTACTAGAAGTATATATTGAATTATATGAAAGTATATTTTTAAACTACGCAAAAGGAAAAGAATCTAATCAAGTTATAGAGTTATTTTTAGACTTTGGTCTACTTGATGAACGTTTACTTACAGATGATCAATTAGAAGCTTTATTATCTATTCCTAAAATTTCAAAAGAAACTTCTGAACAATGTAATGTTTATCGCATGAAGGATTGGCTTATGAAAATATATAATGGCGAAGAAACTCCTTCTAAAAATGAATTTGATGTTGATTATACCGATAGTATCAGAGAAAGAAAAAGACAAGAGCGTTTAACTCCTGCTGAGGAAACTAAGTTACTTAATTCAGCATCTGGCCGTGCTTCATATGAAATACGTAATGCACTTAAGTATAATTTACGATTACTAAATGGAAATGTACTTGCATTTTATCCAATGCTTCACATGGAATGCTTTGAACGTGAAATTTCACAAACTATACTTACAAGTGCCCTTATAAATGAAGCCGTTTCTGCCTGTGTGGAGATTGATTATTCTGCTTTTTATAGAGAACAGTTATATGAAAATAGAGAGATTGGTTTAAACAGAGCTGTCATACAGCTTGAGGTTTTCCCTAATATTGTGCTTTTCCCTGTATACGGTGTAAATGGATTCATGTGGCAGGAGATTACGGACAAAAGAAGTTATAACCCCGGAAGATTTTTCTTACCTGCTTTTCTCAACAAGGACATTAATGATTTAATGATTATTTTAATAGGCAGATTCAGATGGGAGCTATGTAAAACTATGAATGGTTCAGCTTGGAATAATATTCTTGTTCCTTCTCTTACCTCCGAATTTTGTGATTACATTCAATTTTACAGAAAAAGTAACGAATTGACTGCTGAAAAAAAAGAAGCTTTAAAAACACAAATAACCAGATGTAGAAATAACACAAGGGAAGTCTTTGTTTCTGATTATTTTATTTGGATAAAACACGAAT
>JAVBUL010000275.1:0-15955 GCA_031555415.1 Lachnospiraceae bacterium
AATACTTCATTAAGAATAGAAACCAAATCTGGCATAAGAGTGTTAGAATTGTCTGTAAAAGACGGAAAAGTAGATATTGTTAAGGTTGAGATGGGAAAGGTAATGCTTGAGGCAAAGGATGTTCCTGTATTATCTGACAAAGAAAAGGTAATTAATGAGCCGGTTGAAATAGCAGGTAACAATTATAATATTACATGTGTATCCATGGGTAATCCGCATTGTGTTCTATTTGTTAATGATGTAGATAGCCTTGATTTGGAAGAGATAGGACCAAAATTTGAAAATCATCCAATGTTTCCTGATAGAATAAATACAGAATTTATTCAAGTTATAGATAATAATAATATTAAGATGCGTGTATGGGAGCGTGGTTCAGGGGAAACATTTGCATGTGGTACAGGCGCATGTGCAGCAGTGGTTGCTTGTGTGCTTAATAAGAAAACAGATAGTCAGGTTACAGTACATCTTAGAGGGGGAGATTTGCAGATTAAGTATTTAGAGCCAGTAAACAATGTATTTATGACAGGTCCGGCTGCGACAATATGTGATGGTGAATATTTTGAATAATAATTAATAGGAGATTGAAATGGTTAAACTAGTCAAGTTATTAGAAAAGTTGGAATATGCAGTTATACAGAGGAGTGAAACTGATATATACGATGTTGATATAAATAACCTTGTAATGGACTCAAGAAAAGTAGGCAAAGGTGACGTATTCGTATGTATTTCAGGAGCGGTAAAAGATGGCCATGATTTTATAGCAGACGTTATTAACAAAGGTGCCACGGCCATAATTGTAGAAAAGGATGTACGAGTTTCAGAAGATATAACAGTTATAAAGGTACATAATACAAGATATGCACTTGGTTTTATGTCAGCGGCATTTTTTGATTATCCAGCTGATAAGCTTAAGACTATAGGAATTACAGGAACCAAAGGAAAGACAACGACCAGTTATATGGTTATGTCAATTTTAGAAAATGTTGGAATAAAGACAGGACTTATTGGAACAATAGAAACTATAATAGGTGATGAACATAAAGCGGCAGAACATACAACACCAGAATCTTTAGAAATACAAGAATCTTTTGCAAAAATGGTAGAGTGTGGATGTCAGGCAGTAGTTATGGAAGTATCATCCCAAGGTCTTATGCTGCATAGAGTAGCAGGGATAAATTTTGATTATGGTATATTTACAAATTTATCTAAAGATCATATTGGAAAAAACGAACATAAGGATTTTGATGATTATAAGCAATGTAAATCAAGATTGTTTAAGCAGTGTAAAAACGCAATAATTAATATAGATGATGAAAATGCAAAAGATATGATTATTGATGGTACATTCGAGAGTCTTGAGACATTTGCTATAGGAAATATAAATGCTGATTATAATGCAGAAAATATTCAACTATTTAAGGATAAGGGAGTATTAGGGCTTTCTTATGATATAGAAATAAAGAATGAAGGAAAAACACATTTTGTAATAGAAATGCCGGGAAAATTCAATGTATATAATACACTTACAGCATTAGCTATTTGTAGACATTTTACAAAAGATATGGATTTAATAGCAAAGGCATTAAAGCAAGTGAGAGTAAGAGGGCGCGTTGAATTAGTACCAGTATCAGATAAGTTTACTATAATGCTTGATTATGCTCATAATGCAGTAAGCATGGAAAGTCTTGTAGAATCTATTAAAGAGTATGAGCCAAAACGTTTGGTAACAGTATTTGGTTGTGGCGGAAACAGAGATAGAAATAGAAGATTTGATATGGGTGAGATTTCATCAAGAATGGCAGATTTTACAATTGTTACATCAGATAATCCAAGAAATGAACGTCCTGAGGATATTATTGCTGATATAATTACAGGAATCGAAAAAGCTGAAGGCAAATATATTACCATTTCTGATAGGAAAGAAGCAATTAAATACGCGATAGAATATGCACAAGAAGGAGATATTATTCTTGTAGTAGGAAAAGGGCATGAGGATTATCAAATAATAGATAATGTAAAATATCACATGGATGACAGAGAGTTGATTATGGAAGCTAAAAGAGAATTAGAAATTAAGTAACTAATACGAAAGGAAGACAGAAAATGTGTGGATTTAGTGGCTTTGTGGGTGATTTCGGAGGAAACGAAGAAACACGTAAAGATATATTAAAAAAGATGATGGATAAAATAGCACATAGAGGACCAGATCAAGAAGGCATGTATGTAAATGAAAAAGTTGCTCTAGGCTTTAGAAGACTAAGTATAATCGACTTGGACCACGGTTTACAGCCAATGTTCAACGAGGATGGTACCATTGCAATCATTTTTAATGGTGAAATATACAATCATTTAGAGATACGTAAAGAACTTATAAATAAAGGTCATGCATTTGCAAATAATGCAGATACAGAATGTATTATACACGGCTATGAAGAATATGGTATTGATATTTTATATAAATTGCGTGGAATGTTTGCCTTTGTTATTTATGATTCTAAGAATGACTTCGTTTTTGCAGCAAGAGATTTCTTTGGTATTAAGCCATTTTATTATTCATTAAGAAATAATAATCTTGTTTTTTCTTCGGAAATCAAAGGCATATTAGAGTTTCCTGAAATTGAAAGAAAAGTAAATGAAAAGGCATTAGAACAGTATTTGTCATTTCAGTACTCAGTGCTTCCAGAGACATTTTTTAAAGGTATATATAAGCTGCCAGCAGGTCACTACATGACTTTTAAAGAGGGCAAATTAGAAATAAATAGGTACTTTAATCCACTTATGGAGCCTTTTAAGAATACAGATAAGGCATTGGAAGAAACTGTATCTGAAATAGAAGAATTAGTTCATGAAACTACTAATGCACATATGATAGCAGATGTAGAAGTTGGTTCACTTCTTTCTAGTGGAGTAGATTCAAGCTATGTAGTTTCAGAGTTTCCGGGAACAAAGACTTTTACTGTAGGTTTTTTAGATAAGGACAGTAAATATAATGAAATTAAATATGCAGAGAGCTTAGCGAAGGAATTAGGAAAAGAAAATTATAGTAAAAATATATCAAGTGATGAGTATTTTGATGTAATACCAAAGGTAATGTATTATATGGACGAGCCTTTAGCAGACCCATCATGTATTGCATTGTATTTTGTGGATAAATTGGCAGCAGAGCAGCTTAAGGTTGTATTATCAGGTGAAGGAGCAGATGAATTTTTTGGTGGATATAATATATACCATGAACCAATCTCATTAAAACCATTTAAGTATATACCTAGGTTTATTAAGAAACCTATAGCGGCATTGGCGAAAAAATTACCAGACTTTAAGGGCAGAGATTTCTTGATCAGAGGAAGTAAAACTGTAGAAGAAAGATTTATTGGAAACGCAAACCTCTTTTCAGTAGAAGAAAGAGAAAAGATATTAAAATCAGAGCTTACAAATCTCAAGCCAATGGATTTAGTAGCTCCATATTATGAACAGTGCAAGGGATTAAATGATATTGCAAAAATGCAGTATATAGATATAAATTTCTGGTTACAGGGTGATATTTTGCTTAAAGCAGATAAAATGAGTATGGCACATTCTCTCGAGTCGAGAGTACCATTTTTGGATATCAATGTATTTAATTATACAAAGAAGATGCCAATAGAGCATAGATGTAATAAAAAAGCGACAAAATTTGCTTTTAGAATAGCAGCTAAGAAGCATTTGCCTGAATTCACGGCGAATAAAAAGAAGCTAGGCTTTCCAGTACCAATAAGAGTATGGTTGAAGGAAGAAAAATATTTTAATCAAGTTAGGGAAGCATTTGAAGGTGAGGCAGCTAAGAAGTATTTTGATGTGGATATGCTTAGAAAACTTTTAGAAGCTCATAAAGAAGGCAAAGTAGATAATTCACGTAAAATTTGGACAATCTATGTATTTCTTGTATGGCATAAGGTGTATATCGAGTCAGATGAGGTCAGAATGCCTGCCTAATGAAGGTTTGATTATCAAGAAAAGATACTGTCATTTAATGATTTTTAATAGTTAAGTGACGAGTATCTTTTGATTTTATTTATAAAGCTCAAGCACATATAAGTTTGGCTCAAAACCAATTATGTAATTATCTAATATTGTTTTAGTTCCATATTTACTCTTATAATATTCTATAGTATTATTTAAAAATACTTCTGAAACGTTTAAAAACTCAGCTACTTCGAAAGAATTTCTACATTTTGCTTTATAAGCATCTATAATACCTTGTAGTCCTATAACTTTATTATATGCCCATATTCTTGCGGTGTGTTCTTGCTTTTGATTATTTAGGTTGTTAGTATCAAGTATTATACCAGCAGTTGTGTAATGATGCCCCATTTCTTCTGCTAGTATACATGTACGTTCATTACTATTTTCAAGTGATTTATTAAGTGCTATTATATTATCAGAATAAAGCCCTTTGATTTTCTTGCTATTGAAAGACCAATTTTCATATATCTCAATATTATTATCATAGGCACTTTGTAGTAACTGTTCATATTTAGTCAAGTAGTCATCCCCCATTTGATTTTTCATAATTATATATTATTAAGTGTCCAATAAAAAGGACTTATTTTCTTGACTTCACAAAATCAGCAAATTTTTTTATTTCATCTAATTCATCTTTTGTATATGTATCTCCATCGAAATGAGCTGCAAGAGTTTGCAATTCGAAATCTAAGCCTAATAAAGTATCAGAAGATACATTTAAGACATCCGCAATCTTTTTTATATTATCAACATTAGGCTCTCTATTACCACTTTCATAAAGTGAGTATGTAGATTTTGCAACACCAATTGAATCAGCAACCTCTTTTTGTGAGAGGTTTCTTTTTAGTCTTGCTTTTTTTAGGTTTTCATTAAATTTTTCTCCCATTGATAAAACACCTCTTTTTTTATATATGATTATATTGTTATTTTTGATGTATGTCAATGAAAAAGTTTGCAAAATGCAAATAATATATTGACAAGTTTACAAAATGTAACTATAATATAAATATAGTTTGCAATATGCAAACTTAAAGAGAATAAGTAAAAAATTAAATTATATTGACGAGAGGGGTAACACAAATGATTACAAAAAAAGAAGTAGATCAACTATACTATATAAATAAAGAGATAGATATGTGGATAAAGGAACTTGAAGATTTACGTAGTCAGTCAACAGTAAAAGGACAGGCAATAACAGGCATGCCATTTAATCAAGGTGTATCAGATAGGACAGCAGATAGAGCAATTAAATTAGCAAATATTGAGGAAATGATTATTGAACTAAAGTATAAGGCAGAATGTGCAAAAGCTAAAATACTAATTTTTATAAACAGTATAGACAATAGTTTAGATAGAATGATTGTTCAATATAGAGCGGTATGTTGTTTAGATTGGAATACAATAGCTAATGAAGTTGGTGGATATAATACAGAGGATAGTGTGAAAAAAAGATACTACAGAATGTTCCAAAAAATGTAAAGTTGTCACACATGTCACTTGGAAGTGTGATATTATACTATTGTAGAATTCTTCTTAAATACCAAAGGCATCTGTCATAAGACAGGTGTCCTATTTGGTTAAGGAACATGAGTAATGAGGAAAATGATAAAAATCTTATGCGCAAAGATGTATTATCATCAAGAAAGTATTTTTCTGAAACGAAGAATTCTCAACAGGATGTAAAGTGGTTGAATACATATATTAACTGAGCTAAAACATCAAAACTTAGTAGACGTCTACAAAAATATTAAGAAGGAGGTTGGGTTGTGAGATTAAAGCTTGAAGATATAAGGGATTATATCCAGTCTCTATCGTTGTCTGACTACACATATTGTGGTAGAATTGACGATAAAAATGAAAAAAGTATAGGAATCTATCCTATGTCTAATCCAAGGGAAAAAAGGAGAGTTATCGGTGGAGAAAGCAACACATCATATGGTACTAAGGCAATAACGTTTTTTGTACATTGGAATGAGTCACCGACAGAATCGGAAGATGCCGCATATGCTCTCTACGAAGCCCTTGAGCAAATTAAAAATGTAACTGTAAACGAATGTACAATTAAGTTTATTATACTCAATAATGAAGAACCTATAAACGTGGATAAAGACGAAACAGGTATCTTTGAGTATACAATTGATTGTACTTTTTATTATGAAAGGTAGGAATTAATATGTCAGAAATTATTAAACAAGGAGTTAACCCTGTAAACGAAATCACATTTGGAGTATCCATTACAGGAAGACCAGAAAATGGTCAAACAGCTACAAGTACAATTGTAAAGGAAGCTGAAAGTTTATCAATTACAGTTGATAACGGAATAGAGGAATGGAATCCAATGGATATGAAAGGATGGGTTAGACGTCTTATGACAGCTAAGTCAATCAGTGTATCTATGGGTGGAAAGAGAAATTATGGAGATCCTGGTAATGATTATGTTGCAAGCTTAGCTTATAAGAATGGTCAAGAATGTAACTCAGTATTTTTTATCGTATTTCCAAATGGAGATAAATTACAATTTGATTGTGTTATTAATGTTACAACTATGGCAGGTGATTCAACATCTATTGATGCACTTGAATGGGAAGCTTTAAGCGATGGAAAGCCAGTGTATACAGCATACACACCAGCATAAGCAATTTAACCAAAGGGTGGCAGTGTCCACCCTTTTAAAATTAGGAGGAAAATAAAATGTCAAAATATTATGATATATCAGCAAAAATAACAAATGAACTACCAACAATTAAAATAACAGATGATATCATTTGTACGGTAAATAACAGAAAATCGACTATTCTTAATATACAAGCAATGTTACAGGAAAAAGAGAAGAAAGAACATACAACAGAGCAAGAATTTGAGGACATGATAAAAGCACTTGAGATGCTTGTGGGTAGTAAGTCTGCAAATGAAATTGATAAGCTAGACTTACCAATAAATGAGTTTACTGAAGTATTTACAGCAATAATGAATGTTGCACAGGGTATGGAGCTAGAAATGTCTACACCCTCAAAATAAAGAATGTTACTATGATATAGTTGAAGATTGGGATTTGATCGAAAGTAGTTTTTTAAAGCAGTATGGTATTAGGTTACGTATTGAAGAAGATATGTCATGGAGTGAGTTTTGTAATTTACTGTGTGGGATAATGCCAGATACTCCATTAGGGCAGATTGTATCAATCAGAGCAGAAAAGGACAGTAAGGTAATTAAGAATTTTACTAAAGATCAAAAACAGATACGTAACGACTACTTAAAGCGTAGAAACGAAAGATTAAAGGAAAATCCAGCTGAATACACACAGTATTGGAAAAACATACAAGAATGGGCAAAAAACTCATTTTCATAATTTATAAAAAAGAGAAAGGAGGTAAACATATTGGCAGGAACAGAAGTAGCAAAAACAGAACTTAAAGTAAAAATAGATCAAAGCGATTTAACTAAACAGATAAATGATGTTACAAAAAATTCACAAAGCAATTTAACTAAACAGTTAAATGAAGTTGCAAAAAAATCACAAAGCAATATATCAAAAATATTTAAACCACTTGGTAAATTAATAAGTAATTCTTTCAGTGTAGAGTCAATAATTAATTTTACAAAGTCATGTATAGCATTAGGATCTGGTTTGAATGAGGCACAGAATCTAGTAAATGCATCATTTAAGACAATGAGTGGTAGTGTTAATGAATTTGCAAGCACAGCTATTGACGAGTTTGGCTTATCAGAAAAGGTTGCAAAAAGTTATATGGGAACAATTGGTGCAATGAATAATGCTTTTGGTTTCACAGAAAAGCAATCGCTTGATATGGCTAAGTCGATTACAGGATTAACAGGTGATGTAGCTTCACTTTACAATTTGCAATCAGATGAAGTATTTTCAAAAATGCAAGGTATATGGACTGGTCAGACAGATTCACTTAAAAGTTTGGGTGTGGTAATGACACAAACCGCATTGGATGAATATGCTCTTAATCAAGGATTGGGTAAGACTACAGCTAAAATGACAGAGCAGGAAAAAGTAATGCTTAGGTATCAATATGTTACCGATTCGCTATCCACATCCTCAGGTGACTTTATACGTACACAAGGAGGATGGGCAAATCAGACAAAAATATTACAATTACGTTTTGAAAGCTTTAAGACTACATTAGGACAAGGCTTTATTAACTTGTTTTTACCAATTGTTAAAGCAGTAAATGTATTACTTGCAAATATTTCATTTGTAGCTGATGCATTCAAGAGTTTTACTGAGAGCTTCATGGGGGTATCAGAAGTATCTAGTAGTCTGGGTAATGTTACTACCGAGGCATTGTCTACGGCCTATGGAGTTGATGCAATAACCGAAGCTACACAAGAAGCAAAAAGAGAACTTGCAGGATTTGATAAAATAAACAAGTTAGGTGAGGAAACATCATCAGTAACAAGTGGGGGGGATGTAAGTAATATTAACACAGGAGTTACTATAACTGGAACAGAAAATGTGGTAAAAGGAACAAGTGAACTTGCAGAATCAATTATAAAAGCACTTGAACCATTAAAAAGTATAAGTTTTGATAATTTGAAAACATCACTTAGTGGTTTAATAACATCACTATCTCCTCTTACGAGCAAAGTTTGGGATGGACTTAAGTGGGGATATGATAATATACTTGTTCCACTTGCAAAGTGGACTATTGAGGATTTGATACCTGCATTTATAGATGTTTTATCAGGCACATTTGATGTATTAAACAGTGTGCTAGATGCATTGGAACCATTATGGACATGGGTATGGGATAATTTCTTTGAACCTATAGCTAAATGGACAGGTGGAATAATTGTAGGTGTTTTAGATAATTTATCTAAGGCATTACAAAAGATATCTGACTGGATCAAAGATAACGAAGAGATAGTACAAGGTATGGCGGTTACGATAGGCTTATTTGCAGTTGCGTGGGAAGGTGTTAAACTAGGAGAATTTTTAGTTAATATTGGCGGTGTCACTGGAGGATTGAAAAAACTTACAGATGTAATAAGTAAACACACTATTGGAATAATTAAGGACAAGATAGAAACAGCAAAGATAGTAGGGTTGTATGCAAAAGATTTTGTTGTAGGAATAGCAAAAAATACAACAGCATTTGTAAAAAATGCGGCAGCAGTATTGAAAGATAAGATAGAAACAGCAAAGTTAGCAGCAATGTATGCAAAAGATTTCGTTGTTGGGATAGCAAAAACTACAGTGGCTTTAATTAAAAATATAGCTCAATGGGTGCTTGAGAAAGCGGCACTGATTGCATCAACAGCAGCAACTATAGCACATACAGTTGCATCTAATGCGGCGGCAATAGCAACAACAGCGTTTGGAGTGGCAATGACTATACTTACAAGCCCAATAACACTAATTATTGCAGGGATAGCATTATTAGTTGGAGCAATTTATCTGTTGATAAAAAACTGGGATACAGTGAAAGAAGTGGCAGCAAAAGTATGGGATGGAATAGTAGCTGTTTGGAATGCAGTAGCGGACTGGTTTAAAACTTTTGTAATAGAACCAATTGCTAACTTTTTCATAGGATTATGGGAAGGTATAAAAGCAGTATTTTCAACTGTAACATCTTGGTTTATGGATATTTTCACATGTGCATGGGAAGGTATAAAATTTATATGGAGCTTTGTAATAGAGTTTTTCAGTGGTATATGGAATGGCATTGTAGAAGTATTTTCAATTGTTATAACTTGGTTTGGAGATCTTTTTGCAAGTGCATGGGAAGGCATAAAGATTATATGGAGCTTTGTAATAGGATTTTTTAGTGGTATATGGAATGGAATAGTAGGAGTATTTTCAATTGTTATAACTTGGTTTGGAGGTATTTTTTCAAGTGCATGGGAAGGTATAAAGGTTATATGGAGTGGTGTAATGGGCTTCTTCGGTGGCATTTGGGAAGGTATAAAAGGCATATTTTCAGGTATTGCAAACTGGTTTAAAGATATTTTTACAGGTGCATGGGAAGGTGTGAAAAATGTATTTTCAGCAGGCGGACAGGTTTTCAGCGGTATTAAAGATGGTATAGTTAGTGTTTTTAAAACGGTTGTGAATGCTCTAATTGGAGGTATAAATACTATAATATCAACACCATTTAAAGCTATCAATGGAATGTTAAACAAGATAAGAGATATAGGATTTTTTGGAATCAAGCCTTTTAGTTGGATTGCTAAAGATTTATTACCAGTGCCTCAAATTCCCGAATTGGCACAAGGTGGATATGTTAAAGCTAACACTCCACAACTAGCAATGATTGGTGATAACAGACATCAAGGAGAAATTGTTGCACCTGAAGACAAGTTACGAGATATGGCAATTAGTGCAGTAAATGCTGCTAATGGTAACAATTACTCTGTTGAAGTATTAAAAGTGCTGAAAGAAATATTAGAAGTGCTTAAGGAACTGGACTTGAATATTGTCGTTGATGGTAAGAAGCTTAAAGATGTTATAGTAGAAAAAATCAATCAACACACACGACAAACGGGTGTGTGCGAAATAATTACATAGGAGGTGCGCAGTGGCGATATTATCTGTTAAAAAGAATGGTGTAGCAGTTGAACTGCCTGCACCTGTTTCAATATCTATAGGGAGTGAAATACTTTGGTCAAGTAATACCGGTCGTATATCTTCGGGTAAAATGATAGGTGATGTTATAGCTCAAAAGGAGACTCTAAACATAACTTGGGGGATATTGACATCAGATCAAAAGAATTTGATAAAAAACTCTTTAGTAGCAGGGTTCTTCCCTATCACAGTAAATGTTGATGGAATCCCTTATACAATACAAGCATACAGAGGTACTTTAACATCTGAGCCTATAGGGCAGTTATCAGATGGAAAGTACTATTATAGAACAGTATCAACAGATATTGTTGAACAGTAAGGAGGCAGTAAATGTATATAGTAAGTCAACAATGTAAAGATGTATTGGCAAGAAGCAGTAGAACATTTACTGCTTTTTTTATTACACAAAATGGAATAAGATATGATAATGTTAAAAGTCTAAAAATGACAAATGCAATCAGCTCTGATGGGCAAATTACAATAGGGAGCACATCATCTAAAATGCTTGAGATGGATGTAGATATGACAGCATTACTTGTTAATCAAAAGATAACAGTATATATAGGAGTATTGTTAGATGATGAAACTTATGAAAATATACCATTAGGTAAATTTACAGTGCTATCTTCAACTACAAAAGACAATATGTTGACCGTTAATTGTTGTGGTGCATTAAGTGTCGAAGCAGAAATGGGATATTTTACAAATTTGAATTATCCGACAACAACAATAGCTGTTTTAAATGAAATATCTAAAAAAATAGGTATAACAATCAATACAGCAGGGCTTGAAACAATAACAATTAATACTAAGCCTGAAGGGTACACGTATAGAGAAGTAATTGGCTTTATTGCAGCTATGCATGGAAGATTTGCAACAGAAATGCGAGATGGAACTATTTCATTAAAATGGTATGAAGCACAAAGTACTGATATTTTTACAGACAAATCAAGTCCACCAGAGATAAGCCAAGAATATTTTAGCATTAATATGTTGAAATGTACTGTTTCTGACAATGTAACATATTCAAGAGGCAGTGGTATGATGGGAATTACAGTTTCTAATCCATTTATGACAGATTCCGCAATGACAATTGCTTGGAATAGGATAAAAAATTATGTATACAAGCCGAGTACAATTAATGTGTTATCAGGTAATCCGTGTATAGATGTTTTTGATAGTTACACATATGAGCATTATAATTTTATATGTGCAGATCTAGAGTATGTTTTTGATGGTGGTATACAAGTAAATATTAAGTCTACAGGTAAGTCTGAAAGTGATTCAAGTACAGAATATAAGGGGCCTACAGCATTGGCTATGGAACGTTATTATGCAGAGCTTGTAATAATAAATAATGCTTTAATTAATACCCTTTCAGTAGATGAAGCTGATATACGTTATTTGCAGGTATCTCAATTAAGTGCGATTGAAGCAGAAATAGAAAGAGCAGTTATCCAACAGCTTGATTCTGAATATTTAAAAGCCAATTTTGCGGATATACGTTTAGCAAACATAGAAATGGCAGATGTAGGTACATTTTTGGCGGAGTGTGGTTTAATAACGAGTGCAACCATCGTAGATGGTCATATTACTGGATACCTAGATGCAGTAGAAGTAAATGCAAACAAGATAACCGCGGGCGAATTATCTGTAGAAAGATTAATTATCCGAGGTTCAGATGACAGTATAGTTTATGCATTAAATAATTTCGGACAGCTAGTATCTACTAATGTAGACACTATAGACGGATATGTGCTAACTCCGAGGACAATAACAGCGGATAGGATTGTGGCAGGAGCGATTACAGCAAATGAGATAGCAAGTAATACAATTACAGCATCTAAAATCAATGTTTCTGATTTATTTGCTCAAAACATTACAGCAACTGGAACGATTACTGGTTTGAATTTAGTGTCTGCAACTGTTAAAGCAGGTATTATTCAATCTACTAATTATATTAATGGCGGTTCTGGTATACTATTAAATCTTAATACAGGCGTGTGGGATAGCAAATATTTTAAGATTGCAGTTGATGGAAGTGTTTCAGCGTCAAATCTGTCTATGATAGGTGGAGAAATAAATATGTTGGGAAGTAGTTCGAAAGAAACAAAAATACGTCTTTACTTTGAAAGTACAAATATTGATTACCACACAGAGATTTCACCATATTCAGTTAACGTTATTGCTATAGCAGGAATGAATTCAAGTGGAACATCAACATTATCAGGAACAGGACTAACAGTATCAGGAACAAATATTGGAACTACTGAAATTTTTGGTGGAATGTTAACAACACAAGATGGAAACTTTGAATATAAAAATGCATCATATTCTCTTTCAACAGAATCTTTTATTTGTAATTCATGGGTAAGAACTGTAGGTTCGACAGGTTGGCTTAGCCAAACATATGGTGGTGGTTGGTATATGACTGATACTACATGGATAAGAAATTACGGAAGTAAGGCGGTATATCTAAATGCAATGTTAAGGGTAGATGCTAATATCCAATTCGGTTCAAGTGGAAGCTATTATGTCAATTCAAGTGGCACAGCTTATTTAAACGCAGCAACATTAAGTGGAACATTAACATTGTCAAAGTCTACAGATGCGGAAACCAGTACAGATAATTCTCCTGCTTTAATAGTTGGTGGAACAAGAACTACAGCACATATAGAAATAGATTCAAATGAGATTTTAGCAAAAGCAACTGGAACTACACAGGCCGTATTATATATCAATGATGGCATGATGGTGGATTTAGGTTCTATAAGACCTGTAACAAGTGGTTATCAAAATATAGGTTCAGCTAACTACAGATGGAGTACATTATACACAACTACTATTAATTGTAGTAGTGAGGCAACAATAGGAGGCTCACTTAGAGTAAATGCAGGAATAGAACTTTTCCACGCAACACCATATATTGATTTTCACTTTAGCAACAGCACAGCAGATTATACAACAAGAATCATAGAAAGCAGTTCAGGTAGGTTAGATATATCTGCAAGCTTACGTGTTGGGACAGCAGGAAGTGGAAACTTAGTCATATATGGCGCAAGTTTGCACATGGGTTCGACAGGAACAAGTGCAGGAAATATATATGGATCAAGTGTAACTTTTAGAAACGCTTCAACAGGTGCACCAATAACAATATATGCAATGGGTTTTACAGTAACATCAGCATTAAGATATAAAAAGAATATAACAAGTTTGACCGAAGCAGATGCATATAAGCTTATGATGTTAAATCCAGTTCAATTTGACTACATAAACGGAGACAAAAACAGATATGGACTTATTGCTGAAGATACAGAAAGCATTTATCCAGGTATTGTAATGAAAAATGAAGCTGGACAGATAGAAGGTATCAGTTATACCGACCTAATACCATTTTTAATTAAGATGGTGCAGATACAACAAAAGGAAATAAATAAGTTAAAGCAACAATTACCAAGTTAAGGAGGAATAATCAATGTTAAAAACAACAAAAACGATCACATTAAATGGTACTAGTGAAATAGGAGGAAAGGCTGTGGCAAATATGACGGCCAATATTACAGATGATGCAAATATTAATATTAGCACATATATCACTAATACAGAGTTGTATGCAGAAAACAAGACATTAGTTCGCAAGGACATAGCAGAGTTTACAGACTTAGCTTACTCATTACAAGATGAAACAACAGTAGAATAGGAGAATAAAGAAATGACAAAAAAAATGCAGAATATTGAGATGGTTAATATAGCGAACGGAGTTACAGAATTTATTCAAAAGGAAAAGGCTATACCAGTTAAGGTAAGTTATGCAATCAGTAAGAATATTAGCAAATTAATGGAAGAACTTAAGCCTTATGAGGAAGAACGCAAGAAACTCATGGAAGGCTTTGACGATAAGCCTGAAAATGAGAAGAAAGAAGTAATGTCAAAACTAGAAGAGTTGTTGAAAATCGAAAATGAAGTAGACGTACATACAATCCAAATGCAGGATATAGAAACTTGTGAGTGTATAACGACTAAAGAATTCATGCTACTAGAATTTATGATTGAGAATAATTAGAAAATTTTATTTTCAATATTCTAGATAAAATGAAAAAATATATTTAGATTTATTATAGGATTCATTTTCAAATATTGTATAAAAGGTTACGCGCAGTTTGTTGTGCGTAACCTTTTTTGAAAAAATTTATCAATTATAATAAACTCTTATATAAAGCAGTTATATCCTCTACACTTGTATCCTTTGGATTTCCAGGGCGACAAGCATCATCATAAGCTGATTGAGCTAAGAAAGCGAGATCTTCTTCTTTTACAATATCTTTAAGTGAAGTAGGAATACCTACATCTACTGATAATTGTCTTACTGCATCCACAGCAGCTTTTCTATATTCATCTGTACTCATGTTTTCAGTTCCAGAAACACCCATAGCTTTAGCTATATCTCTATATTTTTCACCTGTAGCTTCAGCATTATATTCCATAACAGTTGGAAGAATAATAGCATTAGCAATACCGTGTGGTGTATCATATAAAGCACCTAATGGATGAGCCATTGAATGTACGATACCAAGACCTACATTTGAGAATCCCATACCTGCAATGTATTGTCCAAGAGCCATTCCCTCACGTCCGTCAGGAGTATTATCAACTGCACCTCTAAGAGAACGAGCAATAATTTCAATAGCCTTTAAATGGAACATATCAGAAAGTTCCCAAGCACCTGCTGTAATATAACCTTCAATAGCATGTGTAAGTGCATCCATACCGGTAGCGGCAGTAAGTCCTTTTGGCATAGAAGCCATCATATCAGGGTCAACTATTGCAACAATAGGAATGTCATGTGGGTCAACACAAACAAGCTTACGATTGCTCTGTGCATCTGTAATAACATAATTAATAGTAACCTCAGCTGCAGTTCCTGCTGTAGTAGCAACAGCTATAATTGGTACGCATTTATTCTTTGTATCAGCAACACCCTCAAGACTCTTTACATCTGCAAATTCAGGATTATTAATAATAATACCAATAGCCTTTGCAGTATCTATAGAAGAACCACCACCAATAGCGATAATGTAGTCTGCTTCTGATTTTTTGAATTGTTCAACTCCTGCCTGTACATTTTCTACAGTTGGATTTGGTTTAATGTCAGAAAATACATCATAAGAAAGAGAAGCATCATCTAAAATGTCAAAAACCTTTTTTGAAATTCCAAGTCTGATTAAATCAGGGTCTGAACATACAAGTGCCTTTTTAAATCCCCTTGCCTTTGCCTCTGCTGCTATTGCACCAATAGCTCCTGAACCGTGATAAGATGTTTCGTTTAGTATAAATCTGTTAGCCATACTAGACCTCCTCATA
>JAVBUL010000254.1:0-5152 GCA_031555415.1 Lachnospiraceae bacterium
CTAATCTCTTATATGTTAACAACACCTGGCCCTCGCCATCGTTAACTCTAAGAACTTTTGCTTCCATCTTATCGCCAATGGCAACAACTGTTGTCAAATCAACATTAGGTGTATTAGTATATTCGTTTCTTGTTATAATACCGTCTGATTTGTAACCTATATTCAACACGATTTCATCTTCCTTAACTGCGATGACTGTGCCTTCAACGACTTCTCCTGTTCTTATAGTTTTCAATGACTCCTCTAGCATTTGTTCAAAACTTAATTCTGACATTGTTTTTGAACCTCCTCAATAATTTTATTTGGGGTTGACGCCCCAGCTGTAATACCTACGCAACTACAGGTTTGCAGCCTTAATAAATCCAAATCCTCTAGTGACTGTATATAGTAAGTATTTTTACATTCTTCTTTGCAAATTTCATAAAGCTTTTGTGTATTCGAACTGCTCTTTCCGCCAATAACTATCATGGCATCAACTTCAGAAGCAATTCTTGCCGCTTCAATCTGTCGCTCGTTTGTTGCATTGCATATAGTATTCACAACAATTATATCATACAGCTTTTTTTGAATAATTTCAACTAATTTATGAAATTTATTGTAATTAAATGTCGTTTGCGACACAATACACACCTTATTTTGACCAGTAACAGAAAAATCCAATGCCTCTTTTTCATCATTTATAACTGTCACTTTTCCATTGGTCCAGCCTATTATCCCCTGAACTTCCGGATGTTTTTCGCTACCAATAATAACTATTTCATATCCTTCACTGCTTCTTTCGGAAACAATTTTATGAATCTTTTTCACAAAAGGACATGTGGCATCAACAATGTTTACTTTATTCTTTTCAAGTAAATCATATATTGCCTTTTCTACACCGTGAGATCTTATAATTACTGTTCCACTTTTTATTAATTTTAATTCATCAAAAGTATTTATTACCTTAACGCCTTTACTTTCAATATCCTTAACTACCAGTTCATTATGTATTATCGGTCCATATGTATATATTTCTGAACTATTTTTTTTAATTTCTTCATAAACCGTGGTAACAGCTCTTTTTACACCAAAACAAAAACCGGCTGATTTAGCTGTAATAACTTCCATTATCTTTTCTCCATTATGATTTTAGAAATAACCTCAACCACTTCATCAATATTTAAATCTGATGAATCTACTAAAATTGCATCATCTGCTTGTTTAAGCGGTGATATTTCTCTATTCATATCTCTGTAATCTCTCTCAATAATATCCTTTTCAATATCCGAAAGATTACATTCTACACCTTTTTCTTTTAATTCAAGGTATCGTCTGTTTGCTCTTGTTTTAGAACTTGCTGTAAGATATATTTTAACTTCCGCATCCTTTAACACACAAGTTCCAATATCTCTTCCATCCATAATAACTTCTTTTTCTCTGCCTATTTGTCTTTGAAGCTCAACTAACTTATCTCTCACTTCTGCATATGTTGCTATTGCAGAAGTCATATTTCCAACTTCTTCTGTTCTTATATATCCATTAACATTTTCGCCGTTTAAAATTACCTGTTGTACTCCGTCTTCATATTCAATAGAAATATTTAGTGGCTTAACAATTTCCGCCACTTTATCGTGTTCGTGAGCCTCCACACCTTTTCTTAAGCACTCTAAGGCCATTGCTCTATACATCGAACCCGTATCAACATATATCAGATTCATTTTTTTTGCGACCATTTTTGCTATAGTACTCTTTCCGGCACCTGCCGGTCCATCAATTGCTACGTTAAACATGTTTATACCCCTGCATTTCGCAAGTTTACTTGCGAAACTGCCCAAATAGGAATGTGAAAGAACTGTTAAATGGGCTTCCTTTCTTTAATTTTATTGTTCTTTCACAATTTATACCCCTTTTACCTTTCTATGTAACTGAAATTCCTGCCAAATATCCTGTTGACCACGCAATTTGAAGATTAAAACCTCCTGTAAGTGCGTCTATATCCAAAACTTCACCCACAAAAAACAATGACTTAATATGTTTTGACTCCATTGTTCCCGGGTTAATATCCTTAACATTTACACCGCCTTGCGTAATTATAGCCTCGTTAAAGCCTCTTGTTCCCGTAACAGTAAGTGTTAATCCTTTTAAGATATCCGCAAGAATCTTTCGCTCTGACTTTGTAATTTCATTAACTTTTTTATATGGATTTATTCCTGATAAAGAAATAATAACAGGTATTAAACTCTTTGGTAAAAGCTTATCAAGACAATTACGAAAATCCTTATTAATATATTCACTAAACTCTCTTAAAATTCTATCATCTAAAACCTCAAATGACAAGGCTGGTTTTAAATCAATTTTCATTGTAATGTTTTCTTTATTAGATATTTTCTTTGTAAGATAACTACTTGCACTAAGAACCACCGGCCCACTTACCCCAAAATGAGTAAACAGCATTTCTCCAAACTCAGAATATAACTCCTTATTACCGCTAAAGAAAGTAACCTTAACATTTTTTAGTGCAAGACCTTGTAAATCCTTTGCAAAATCTTCTTTTACAGTAAGTGGAACAAGTGCAGGTAAAATATCAGTAACCTCATGACCTGTATCCTTTGCAATTTTATATCCATCACCTGTTGAACCTGTTAGTTGATATGAAAATCCTCCTGTAGCCACTATCACATTATCAGCTTCAATTACTTTTTTTGGATTATCTGATAAAGTTATTCCCACTGCTTTTTCATCCTTAATTACCACACTTTTCACATTTGCATTTAAATTAATTGATACTCCTAATGACTTTAGCTTTCGAACTAAGCCGTTAATAACATCTGAGGATTTATCCGACACAGGAAATACTCTCTCGCCTCTTTCCACTTTAATAGGTACACCAAAATCATCTTCAAACATGCTTATAACAAAGACATTATTAAGCGCATAATATGAACTATACATAAAATTTTTGTTAGTCACAATGTTTTTAAATACAGTATCCATATCTGCAGCGTTTGTAATATTACATCTGCCTTTTCCTGTTATATATATTTTTTTACCTGGTTTTTCATTTTTCTCATATATATGAACTTCATGCCCACATGTGGCAGCCCCTATCGCAGCCATCATTCCTGCCGCTCCTGCGCCTATTATAATTACTTTACTCAAAATGTAATTCCTTTCCTCTTCATACTATTCAGTATAAAACATATTATCTGAATCATCTACCATATTTATTTCATCACTGGAATAAACTTGGTATTCATTCCATATGTTTTCAAGAGTTTCCAGTGTTTCCACTACTCTGTCCTGCTTCTTCATACATAGAGAAACAATAAGTGCATTTATAACACTAAGTGGTGCAACTAATGAATCTACTATTGATGCCATATCACTTCGGGCAAGAAGATTACATGAAGAATATAAATTCATTGGTGAATTCTTATTATCTGTAATAGTTATTACTTTTGCACTTCTATTATTTGCAAACTCCATTGCTTTTAATGTACGCATAGAATACCTCGGAAAACTGATTCCTATTATACAATCCTCTTTTCCAATCCTTAACATTTGTTCAAACACTTCACTGGAATTATTAGTAGTTACAATAGTGACATCCTCAAACATAAGATTTAAGTAAAATCCTAAAAAATTGGCAAGCGGAGCACAGCTTCTAATACCAATAATATAGATTCTCTTTGCATTTAAAATAATATCTATTGCAAGTTCAAATGCGTTTCTATCAAGTGTATCCAGTGTAAGCTTTATTTTTTCTGCATCAGCCCTTAGCACTGACTCAAGAACTTCCTGTCTTGTCATTTTTCCTGAAGCAACTTCTATTTTATGTATTGAGTTAAGCTTTTCTTGAACTAATTTTTCTAATGCCTTTTGAAACTCAGGGTATCCTTTATACCCAAGCAGTGTTGCAAATCTAACTACTGTCGACTCACTTACACCTACTTCTTCCCCCATTTTTACCGCTGTCATAAACACTGCCTTATCATAATTTAACGCTATATAATTAGCAAGCTTTTTATGTCCCTTACTCATAACGCCAAACTGTTCATTCATTCTAGCCACTAAATTATCTTCCATGTCGTACCTTCCTTACTTTCCAACCTTCTCTACCAATTCATTTAGGTATATCCATCTATCCATTGCCTGTGATAATTGAGACTCTGCTTCTTCCTTCTCCTTAATTATCTCATTCAGCTTTATAAAATCAGTTGCATATTTTTCATATTCTTTTTCTAAAGAATCTATTTTTTCTTCAAGCTTTGCAATTTTCTCATCTATTGTATCATATTCTCGTTGTTCATTGTAACTAAGTTTTACTTTTTTTTGCTGTTCGTCCTTCCAATTACTCTTTTCCTTCTTTTTTTCAATGCTTTCATTTTCATTATTAGCATATAATACACTGCTAAATAAACTCTCGGCATCAAATAATACTCTCTCCTTTATTTCCCCATTATCACCAAATACAAACAGCCTATCAACAACTCTGTCAATAAAATATCTATCATGTGATACAACAATTACGATGCCATCAAAATTATCAAGATAATCTTCAAGTACTGTCATTGTCTGAATATCCAAGTCATTCGTTGGTTCATCTAATATCAATACATTTGGAGATTCCATAAGTACTTTAAGTAAATAAAGCCTTCTCTTTTCTCCTCCTGATAGTTTACCTATAAGTGAATATTGCATGACTGAATCAAATAAAAACCTCTCAAGCATAATAGTCGCTGACACCACGCCATCAGGAGTATTTACAAACTCAGCAATATCCCTAATATAGTCTATTACTTTTTTTGAGTCATCTAAAAACTCATTCTCTTGTGAGAAATAACCTATTTTAACAGTTTCACCTATCTCCACAGTTCCTGAATCAGGCTTAATAATTCCATTTATAATTTCTAACAAAGTCGTTTTTCCTGTACCATTCTTTCCTATAAAACCTATAGCTTCACCCTTAAGGAAAAAATGTGTAAAATCCTTTATTAGTACCTTTTCATCATAAGACTTACATATATTCGTTAATTCAATAGTTTTCTTTCCTAAACGTGTATTTATTGAACTCATTTCCACTACTGAATCAGACTTTATACGCTTTTTACCGCTCATTTCCTCAAAGCGTTCTATTCTTGCCTTTTGTTTAGTACTTCTTGCTCTTGCTCCT
>JAVBUL010000203.1:0-4211 GCA_031555415.1 Lachnospiraceae bacterium
AAAGTATGCAAGCCTTGTTATACTTATTTAAGATAAACGGCACTATTCAATCAAATTTGAGCGCCAATGAATTGCAAGACATAGTACAAGATATATGTGATGCAAGTGGTGTAATTCCGTCATCGACAGTAAGTGGCGCAACCAATGCCCAAAGTTATATAATAAATGAAAGCATGTTAAGCATACTGGAAATGTTAGAAAGTATGCTACTGATGTTGATAGGATTTTCTGTTATTACTACTTTTTTACATATACATTTAAAAATTCATAAAAATAAACAATATTATGCAATCTTAATGATTAATGGTTTTTCTATAAAGCAAATTATAGGAATATTATTAGGAAATATTGTTGTTCCTATTTTGGTCGCGGATATTATGGCATTAATTATTGCATTTTTATTGTCTCTTGCATTGCATCTTGATGGAATGCCGATGACAAGGTTGATAGGGGTAAATATACTATTAATTGTGGTAGGGTTTGTAGCAAGTAATATTAAGCTGAGATATATCAATATTAGTTTGTGTATAGGAGGGGAGAAATGATTACATTAAATAGAGTTTGCAAAGAATACTTAGATGGAGAAGAAACTGTTTGTGTACTAGATGACGTTAATTTTTGTGTTGAGAAAGGGAGTATGCATGCGATAATGGGACGCAGTGGATGCGGAAAAAGTACGCTGCTAAATATCGTAGGAGGAATTGTTGAACCTACATCTGGAGAAATATGGATTGATGGAAATAAAATAGATTATTATAAAAAAAAGAAGTTATTCGATTTAAGAAGAAAATACTTTGGCTATGTGGTTCAAAATTTTGCATTAATAAATCAGAAAACAGTTTTTGAAAATGTGATATTGCCTATTCAAAGTAAAGAATACAGAAGAAACAATTATTGCGCAGCAGAACAACTACTAGATGAAGTAGGAATAGTAGATAAAAAGAACAAATACCCATATCAATTGTCAAATGGAGAGAGGCAAAGGGTTGCGATTGCACGTGCACTGGTAGATGATAAGAAAATTATATTAGCGGATGAGCCAACAGGTGCATTAGACTATGAGAATGCAGAAAATATTATTTGTTTGCTTAAAAGATTAGTACAAGATAAGAAGGTTACAGTTTTGATTGCAACGCACGACAGAGAGATTGCAAAAGAATGTGATAAAGTTTCTTATATTAAATATGGAAAAGTGGGGTATGCAAAAGACATTAGGGAAGATGAGGGATACCAGAATCAAAGATTCATTCGCAATTAAGGAAAACTTAAGATTGCTTTAATTACTCCTTTAATTATGTATGGTAGGTTAGATGTATAAGGGAGGATTGGTATGCAAAAAAAGGTGATTTCTATTATTCTAACTATAATAATGCTATTTTCATGCGCGGGGTGTGAAAATAGTGGCAGTAGTTCTAGTAAAGAAGCGGGAAGTATAACTGAACATGAACCCGACTTTTCCTATGTAAACGAAAGTATTGCAGAGTTTAGGCTAGATGGAGTTCTTACATTCAATGCATATGAGGATGAACTTATATTAGTTGGTTACGCCAATGGCACTATCATAAATGGGCATGGATCAGAAGAGTGGGCACTAAATATTAAAGTTATAGATCTGACCGTGGATGGGCAGCTACGGAGTGAGGCAGAATTTACCCTGCCTGCAAACGACATGACACCTCTTTCGGCGGATATTGCTGAGGATGGAAGTGTTTGGATACTATGCACAGATGGAAACTTGGAAGAAAAGACCTATTCTGTGGAGTGCTACGACCGAAATGGAGAGCATATAGACACAATAATTCCAGACCTATCAGGCTTCATTACAAAGGGCGGTCTAAAATTGGTAGTATGCAAAAATATTAGTTTCTTTATATCGGCAGATGATCTCGAAAATAGTTATGCTGCTTTTTATGATGAAGAAGGAAATAGCCTATATGAGATAGAGGGACTTAAGGGACTATGCGAGCTTTTGGATGGAAGACTTATTGCAAAGCGCGTTTTAGGCAGCACAACGTCTTTTTCTGAGATAGATATAGAAGCTCAAAGTTTTGGGAAGGAATATACATTAGAACTTGATATGTATGCCTATTATAATGGAGGAAATGCAAACTACGAAATGCTAGAGGTGAGCCCCGATGCAGTTTATGCTTACCAGCTTTCTGAAGGGAAACGAACCAAGTTATTTGATTGGGTAAGTCAGGGAATATTCTATACAAACACAAGTCGTCAAGTTATCTGTTTGGACGAATACCTCTACGGAATAGATACCACCGACTCTGTAGATGAGCGTATGGTGAGGGTACTGCGTTTTACCCAAACAGAATTACAGCATCAGACAACTGAAACAAAGGATGGGCAAAGGCTGACTGCATCGGGGAAAAAAATAATCCAAGTTTCAGCTTTCCAAAGTTCAACCACATTAAAGGAGAGTGCTACTACATTTAATAAAATAAATCCAGAATATGAAGTTCAAATAAAAATATACGGTGATAATGAAGATGCTTTCAATATGGATATCATTTCAAATAATATACCCGATGTATTCTTTCTTGGACAGGAGGCACCACTTGAGTATTATTCCCAAAAGGGACTGTTAACAGACTTATATGAATTTATGGATAATGACCCTGAAACTTGTAGAGAGGATTATGTAGAAAGTGTATTAAAAGTGTTAGAGGAAGATGGAAAACTTTATGGCATTCCAGAGAGGTTTCTCGTTAATACTGTAGTTGGCAGAGTTTCAGATGTTGGAACGGATACAGGATGGACATGGGAGGATTTAAATGGGCTGATGGGCTCAAAAGCTGTAGGAACAATACCTATGGCGAGGTACCCGCTAGGGACAACAAAACCCAAGATAACATGTGAGGATTTCTTTAATCAAGTGTTTGCAACTATGGGTTCTATCTTCATTGATTACAAAGAAAAAAAGAGCTACTTTGAAACTGCAGCTTTTACAGAGTTACTGAAAAATGCAAAATTTTATTATCCGCAAGGGGTAGATTATGAAGTGACGGAAGAGGCTTTTTTGGCTGGAAATCCCATGCTTATGATTTGTCAGCTTCGTTCCTTTGATGCTCAATATACTACAGGGATAGAATTGCGGTATTTAGGTGAAGAAATTTCTTATATTGGTTATCCTTCAATGAATGGTGCAGGTGGATCCGGATTTGAATTTTATAATTTAATTGCAATTTCTGCAAAATCAGATATGAAAGAGGGCGCATGGGAATATCTTAAATTTGTTTTGACGGATTATCAACATCATTTTGCTAAGAGCAATGAAATAAGCAACCATTTTCCAATCAATCGTTCTGCACTAGAAGAATATGCACAGAAAGAGTTGATTCCCTATTATGGTCCTGATGGATATACAGATATGTATGGAAATTATTACAGAGATCCAACAGAAAAGGATATACAAAAAATCTATGATTTAATTGACTCTATAACGGTACAGTACACTAGCACATATAAGACTGCTCAAATATATCAAATTGTTGAAGAGGAAGTATCTAGCTATTTTAATAATCATAAAACGGCAGAGGAAGTGGCTGCTATTATTCAGAATAGAGTGGGACTATTTTTAATGGAATTAGATTAAAAATAGTCATGGGGATAAATAATGAAAATAAGAAGCCTGAAATTGAAAAATGAAAAAGTAAAGAACACTCTTTGGATTTTATTTATTGTAATAGCCATGTTAGTTACTGGATTTAATCTATATCGACTATGGAGCATTTATAATGTTAATGCGAGTCAATATGTTGAGGAAATTCATGATGATCATGACCATCATGACGATTTAGAGGCTCTATATGCCAATTTTACGGGCATAAAAGAAAAAATGAATGAGGTAGGTATCCAAAATACATTTTTTGGTGCAAATAACACAAACTATTTTTATGCAGGTAGTGCTATTTATAAAGATACTGAGAATGGTACTGTTTACTGGTACTCTGATGCAGATAATTCTGTTTATCAATTATCTGGCGAAAATTGCCAAAAGCTTTTTGAGAAACAAGCGACAGGGCTTGTACAGTATAATAACAAGTTATATTTCATAAGTTATGAGGATGCAGAGCAGACATATGAGGCAGTTCAAGTTGGATATATTTGGGTATATGATTTCAACTCAAAGAGTTTGACAAACTTTTCGGACATTTTGGTAGCTTCATTTAATATTTTAGATGGTAAAATTCATTGTATAG
>JAVBUL010000165.1:0-8548 GCA_031555415.1 Lachnospiraceae bacterium
TTTAAACAAATGGGGTCGCTTTTTGATTTTAAACACTTGCAAAAAGCAACCTTGCAAGCATAGTATAATGGAAAATTTTACCTTTATCACGGAAAAAAAGTTGCGAACTCTATATAGTCCACAACTTTTTTTGCATATTCAATCTTTCTTTTATTAAATTAGTAAATGATTCAGGCTCTGTTACCTTAACAAATTGGCCAAACGATAGTATTCTAATTACCAATTCTGTTTCATCACCTTTATCAGAATATATTTTTATTTGATACTTATTGTTTTCTATATATTCTGCTTCTTTCTTAAAGTGTGCAAAATGTAATAGAAAACGTTCTAATGCATTTCGTTCGTCAATCAGCTCTGTAATAAAATATTCTGTAGAATGAAGCTGTTCTTGACATGGTTTACTTTTTGCTCCATCTAAAATTTCACATTGCTCAATACATGCTACATTCAATGTCTTTGCAAAATTACAATCAAATACATTAACTCTGAATTTATCATCCTTTTCCGAGTACTCCATTTCATACGGAGTACAAATAATTCTCCTACGTTTGCCTTTTCGGCTATTATAATCAATCGCCACTCTCTTATGTTCATGAATAGCTAATAAAACAGTACGAAATATCTTTATGTAATTTTCGTCTTCATATGAATCTCCATCATTATACTTATCAAATACAACGTAATCATCCGGCTTGAATAATGGCTCAACATTACTTAAAAACTTAAAATCCACATTGAATAATTTAATTCTTTTATCCAATGATATTGATTTAAGCCAACGCTTTTGTAATGTTGTAAGTGGCATTGCAGGTTTATGCTTAAGATAGGTTGTTAAATCTGGTTTAATAAGCTGCCACTTTTCGTCTTTGAGTGCAGGAATAATCTCAAGAATGCTTTCTAAAAAGGCTTTTTCATTTATAACTGTTTTCATGTTTTTATCTGTCAACTCATTATTCACTGCAAGCTCTAGTATCGAAGCTACGGCGTTATAATAGCAACCATAGATTTCATGGAACAACATCATTCTTCACCCCCTATATCATATAAGGAATACATAGCTTTAATATCCTTTTTAAATTGATTCTCAATCGTTCTATTTGAAAATTTCAACTTAATAATACGCCCGATAAAAGTACGTATCCACGGAATCATTTCGCTTGTATCATATACATCAGCCATAAAGTGGCAAGTATTTTTATCCATTCGTGTTACAGTTCCACAACGCTTTTCTCTATCCAGACGTTTAAAAATATACTCCTCATCATCATTTATATGTAAAGTAAATTCAACATGCTCTGTTTTGTTTCTCTTGCCTAGTGAAACTCCCCAAATATAAGGGCGCATTTCCTCAAAAAGAAGTTGTAGCTGTTCATAATTTTCAGCTTTCTTTTCTATCTTAACTTTATTAATATAATCAAGACGAAACGATTTAATACTTTTATACAAAGTACTATAACCAAATAAATACTGTCTGCCATTTTGTACACTAACATATATTTTTAAAGGAATAACTTCTGCTTCATCTTTTATTTTGCTTATCTCATAATTGAACTTCACTGTCGATTTATTATAGATAGCATCAAAAAGTTCGCATATCACTTCGCTTTCTAGTGCATGCGTAATATAATGATGTTTAAAAGAAAAATGTTTATTTGCATTTTCCAAAATTTTTTTATCAAGAAGAAAGTTTCCAATTACACCACATGAATTGCTTTCTGAAAAGAATTCAATTGCATCATCCCATTTAGACAAATCTATATCCTCTGTACGATGATAATATACCTGTTTACCACTTTTTCGTGATTTTATTAAGCCTAATTCGCAATATTCCTTAAGCTTTTTTCGTATAGTTGACTCATCAAAGACCATAGGCATTTTAAATGTACTTAGATATTCTATATCTATTGTCTTTGTAATTTCAGATATAGACAAACTAATTTCTGGCGAATACAAAATATCAAACAAAATAAAATGTATTGTAATATCGCCATCAGTAAAGCTTTTTGCTTTCAACGCCTGATAAAGCGGATTTTTATATGCACTTCTACTATCAATAGAAATAAACACATTTTTCCCACTTGAACTTTGTCGAAAGCCCATATATTCACCAAGATAGCCTTCTATTCTTCTTTTTTCATTATCATAAGAACGTCCACTTTTCATTTTGTACTCATCGCGTGTTTTAAACCCATAAACATAAAACTCTTTCATGTAGTTACGAATACGTTCAAAGTTTTTAATAAGTTCTGAATATGCCATTTATTTCCCCTTAATTTTACTAAACATCTAGCAGTTTCTTATAAGTAGCATCAATACCAACTGCCCCAAGAGGAGCTGTTATAAGTATCGCTAAAACAGCTATTGTTAATATTATGTTTCCTGCTCCAACTCCTGATGCTAACGGAATCCCACCTATTGCTGCTTGTACAGTTGCTTTAGGAATATATGCAATAGCACAGAAGATTCTTTCTTTTAGACTCAAGTTAGTCTTTATAAGGCATATAAATACACCACATACTCGTATCAAAAGTGCAATTAAGATAAGAACTACAGCTATAAAACCTGCCTTTGCTGCATAATTTATATCAACAGTAGCACCTACTAAGACAAATAGTATTAGTTCTGCAGCCACCCAAATTTTCGAAAACTTGATAGATAATCTTTTTGCTAAAATATTATACTGTTTTAGTATTGATACTCCCAATGCCATGACTGCTAATAAACCCGACATTGGAACATATGCTTTGATTGTATTTTCAAGTGAAACCAGAAGAAATGCTACACTTAATATTATTAAGATCTTAACTGTATCTCGCATATGAATCTTTTTAAATATTATCGCTAAAATAATCCCAGCAAAAACACCCATCAACACACCAACTACAATTGCTATTGGAATTTTAACAACACTCATAACATCAAAGTCATCTCCACTACACATCCCTAAAAATGATGTAAATAGAACAATAACGTAAATATCATCCACCGATGCACCTGCTAATATAAGCTGAGGAATACTTTTTTTCTTTCCGTAACCACTCTCCATAAGCTTTAACATCTTAGGTACAATTACTGCCGGTGATACGGCACCCAGCACTGTTCCCATAATAGCTGCTTCCAAATATGAAATATCAAAAAACAACGGTGCAAAAATTGTTGTTGCTGCTATTTCTAATGTAGCCGGTATAAAACACATAAGAATTGCCGGGCGACCAACTTTTTTTAGGTCATTTATATCTAATGCAAGTCCCGCTCTTGTAAGAATCACAATTAAAGCTAACTGTCTTAAGTCAGCCGAAATCCCAAGTACCTCAGGTGCAATTAGGTTAAGAGCATAAGGCCCTAATATTATTCCTGTAAAAAGCATACCAATTAGCCCCGGTAATTTTAACTTTTGCATAATCCCACTTAAAATAAGGCTACATAAAATCATTAATGCAATACTGAAAAGCATCCTTATCCTCCATTTTCTTTATTTTTTATTGCCTCTTAATTCCACATCTTCAAATTCAATTAGCTTTAAATAATCATTTATTGCTTGTTGCGAAAAATCACTAAATCTAAAAACATACCCTGGACATTTTGCATACTTTTTATTTTCAAATTCAAATTTAACACCACCACAAGCTTTTTTACAACCATAACAATCCGTTGTTTTCAAAATCGATTCCCTAACTGAATCCGTACAATCTGATAAATAATTTACATATTTTCCTATATTACGAAGATTCAATTTTAATGCAAACCCTGTTCCGTCAGGTATGTCCTCAAAAAACCAAAATCCAATATGAGTATAAATCGTAGCAAAAGGCTTATTCTTAGTTTTAGGATGAAAATATTCTGTCATATTCCTTGTACACCCTAATTCTTCCAACTTGTTATGGATGATTGCTGCGGCCTGTCTTTGCTCTTTTGGTAGTATATAAAGTATTTCTTCAATAGGTGGTGAATACTTTTTAGGAGCGTTTTCAAACATAATTCTTATGTCACTAGTTCCAAATGGTGCACCTTTAAACTTACCACATGCTGTAGCAAATAATTTTAACCCTAAAAGCAATTCACTATTCTTTAAATATGAGAACTTAAATTGTAATATATCTTTTCCTGTTAGTTTATTTTTGGGTTTATCCGCATCTACAAGTTGAAGTTCTGTAATTGAAAATCCCAATTTCTCAAGTAGAAACAATTTCTTCGGGCTTGGTAAAAATGCACTGGTTTTTGTATCCTTTTTTTGATAATCAATAACAAGAGCTGATAAGTCATCACCAATAAATTCTCCTAATGCACCAATACTATAAAGCCCCTCTATTTCTGCATTATTCTCCTTGATAAAACTATAAATTAACCATAATGCTTCTATTGAACGCTCTTTATCAAATCCCTCAATATATTTTTCATCAATAGAAACGTCACCTCTTTTAATGTCTGGTATCATTAGCATATAAATCTTCCTCCTGAATTTTTTCTCATTTGAAGTATAATATATATGGTGAACTATTTTCTTGTCTTAAAATGCTCATATATTTCTATTATTCAATACTTTAGATGTTTTTTATCTTCCATTCATTTTCGCAGAGCGTTCTTATATGTTTAAAGTCCTCTGATGATAAATTTATAAAATCAAATGTTTTCCATCTGCACCCCTTATATTCTATTCCATCAATCTGATACTGTATGGTCTTACCACACTCATGCCTATTCTGACAATCATTTCTGCATGTATTCTTGCATAGAACTGATTTGATAGATTCTGGCATATCTTTTACACATTCCGAGTAATCTCCTAAATTATATAGCCATATTCGCAACATAACTTCTTTTTCAAACCAATATTTATATTGGATACAATAATACCATGTTGTAAGTTTTTTCTTTCTTTGATATGAAATTCTGTATAATCCCTCATAAAATGGCGTATACCCTTTTTCACTCATTAAAGAGTTAAAAAAATCAATTACTTCTGCCTTAACTCCAAGCATATCTCTATAATCATTAACGTCTATCCCTGATATTATATCCGACGTATCTTCAAAACATTTGGTACTTAGACGCTGCAATTGATACCGATTTCCGCGCTTATTTAATTGTGCCATTCTTTTACCTAATGCCATGATAACATATAGTATACTTTTGTTATTGATAAAGTCAACTGTAAAAATATTATCTATAATTCTTTTTTTATCAATGCCAGTTATATTAAAACCATAATCTGATAATCTGTTAAGCAATGGTAATGGATTTGATACATTATTATTTTTTAAAGTAGATAAAAACTTTTCTGTATCAACGCTTATTTCATCTCCCATTTCGCCACACATTCCAAAAGATATCATTATCAACGAAAGGTAATGCGATTTAGTTTTATCAGCACCTTTTTCGTTGTCAACATTATATAAGGGTAAATTGAAGCTAACAGGATTGGTTAGCATGTCATTATATATTTTAATATAAAGATGATTAAGCTGATTGTATGCACTTACAAATTCTTCCCTATCAATATCTGTTAGAAAATTATTATTAACTATCATTTCTTTTACAGGATTTGCCATTTGATTAGTTAAGCTACGAACATGAAGCTGCTCATAATATATTATTTTCATGTTTCTCCTTTACTTTTTCTAATAAATCCATATAGTTTCCTCCATCTGCATCTTTTCGCCCTATATCTTCTTTGTTTGGCAGATATTTATCATCAATAGCAAAATGATACTTATTTTTTTCATCCCTCTTTTTAATTGGTATATATATTGCTGTCCTATATCTTGTAAGGTCAGGTGAAAATATTGTTTCACCAAACGAACCTGCTCTTTGATTTCCATTTGGCAGATAATCTACGTCATAATAATTGCTATTACTAATATATTTTAGTAATTGATCGTGTTTTTCGCCTATTCCTTCGTCGTCATATGCATATAAAGCAGCAAACATTCCGCCTCCAAAAATATAATCAACAAATTGAGTATCATTTATAAATTCATTAGAAATTTTTCTTATTGACACCTGTTCATATCCATCCATCACAAAAATGTTTTGAAAATCCAATAACTCATGACTTCCTGGTATAGCCGGCATCATATTTTTATCAAGCCATTTATAGAAATCAGACACATTGGATGAAGCATAGATATCATCAATAATATGTGACTCTTTTAAGAAAGAAGACAAAACTCTCATTGTTGGTAAAAAAACAATCTCAATATGTTCTTGACCTTTTAATTCTTCGTTTATATTAATAGCCTTTTTTATTTTTGCTGAATTACCTTCATATTCTACATTGACAATCTGTGTTTCTATATTTTTTGCTTTTTTATACAACATCTTAACATCTGATTCTTTGGAAAAATCAGCTTGTTCGATTTGATGTATAAATTCTAAAACTATTTCTTTGAGTTCATGCAAAAGAGATACTTCCTCATCAATATTTTCTACCTTTTTTTCAAGCACTTCTAAAACCACTTCTGAACTGGATGTATTGAAAATACGTTGTATATCCTTAATACTTATATTCAACTTCCGCAGAATTAAAATCTGTTCCAATCTTTTTACAGCTAGTTCATCGTACATCCTATACGAATAATCATCGCTACGGACACTATTGATTAACCCCATCTCTTCATAATATTTCAATGCGCGCGAAGAAATATCATATTTTAATGACATTTCCCTGATTTTTATAAGCTCACTCATATTTTACCTCCATAATGTTTATATAATCATTATAAAACTGTACGCAACGGTCGAGTCAAGGATTAATATTATACATCCTATTATATTATTTTTTTCTCTAAGTCAAGGGGTATTTTGAAACCTATTTTAAATCTGATTTTTGTTTAAATTCTTTTCCTATTGATGAAATAGTATTTTCATTCACAAACAGTCCTGATTCCTCATACAAAATGTATAAACCTCTGCTGTAATTTTTTATAAAATCATTTTCATCTGATTTATCATTATAATGACAAAAAACATCATTGTCATCAAGTAAATTTAGTCCACTTAGGTCTGTTAATCCAATATCATTTTTATCTAAAAACAATGCAGATTCAATACTTTTACCACAAATAATTGCACCTGCAGAACCTCCATATACTAAACCTCCATTTTCAAGATACGATATTAGTTTTAAATCAAAACCACTTTCTTTTATTTCCTTTAATAGCTTAAAAGTATTACCTCCACCAATAAAAACCGCCGTGTATTGGCTACCAAGTTCTATTTCATTAAGCTCAGTACACATCTCAATCTTTTCAATTCCATATGGTTTATAAACACTCTTTATCCATTCAAAGCACTCATCATATGAATATACATGCGCTTCCATAGCTACAGGAATATACAAAATAGTTTTTTGTGAATCAATTTGTTCTAAAAACAGTTTGTCTATTGGTACAACATCCTCTGGATTTCCACCACCTGATAAAATTAATCTCATTATTATTCCTTTCTGTGCATTGTGTGCACATTCAAATCAAAAGTATATTTCATACTTTCTAAAGTAATATTCATAGATGTATTATATTATTTTTACATAACAAAATCAATAGCCTAACTGTTTGGATTACATACGTTAAATTATAAAGAAAACCGCCCTGTTTGAGCGGTTCAAACAGGGTGGTTTTCAGTTATTTGCTAAGACTATTAAATTGTCTTTTCATGCTTTATCACAACCTAATTGTAATATTAAGCCTATACGATTTTCCTTCTTTTTCTGCCGAACAAGACACAGCCTGTGCCGCTGACAATGGCGATTACAAGCACCCATGCAATCGACGCCCCTGTTTCGCCGGTTTTTGGACTAATCGGGTCGGTTGGTTCGGTTTTCTTTTCTTCCTCTTTAATAACGCTGTTTTTGAATGCCTCAATCGCCTTTTGTAAAGCGCTGTATGCCTTGTCGATTTGCGGCTGTGTGGCATTCGGATTGTCAAATACAGTATTAGCGATTTCGATTTCTTTGTTCAGCGTATCAATAGCTGACTGCGGATATTGTCCGGGTTTATCCCCCGCGAAAGATAAAATAATCAAGCTATCGGATTCTTTTATACTCTTTTCCAATTCTGATTTATCCGTCTTTATTATAACTGTCAATGCGATTGAAGTCGTTACCGGCACATCGTCATCGCCGCCTGTTACATAGGGTTCACCCATAGGATTGTAGCTGATTGTTAGGGTATAACTACCTGCCCCAAGGCTGTCAAGATAATTTGCCTTAAATGTAATCTCATTGCCCGATACCGTGTAATGGGTGTCTTTAATGAGAATATCAGAGCCGTTTTTAATTTGATTTATGGTATTACCATTCAAAACAACGGTTGCCGTAATGTCGCTTGTCGAGGTTTTTATGAAACTGACATTTTGTGTGTCCTGTGCACTTTCGGTGTAAACAATCATGCCGTTCGAGCATATGATCGTAATATTGTTCTCGTTATCGATAAGGCGTGCATAGACAACACCTTTCCAATTGGCAGCAATATTCGTTCCGCCGCCTGCCGTCCAATCGATTGTATCCCAATCGGTTGTATATGCCAAGGCTGTATCGGACAGATACCAC
>JAVBUL010000224.1:0-3524 GCA_031555415.1 Lachnospiraceae bacterium
TGCTAGAAGAAGCAGGCACAATGGGAACAGCTTGGCAAGGTGAGGATAATCTTGCATTTGTTGAGCAGATTAATGGTTGCCTTGACAACTTACAAGCAATGACTAACAAATTGCAGCAGGTAAGTGAAGCTATGCATCAGCAGCAAGTAAACTATACAACTCAAGTTCAGAGTAATATAGCACAAGTTCAAAAACTATCAAATTAGAAAAGAGAGGAGTAATACATATGGCAGGAGAAATTCGTGTAAGCACAGACCAAGTGGCACAAATTGCTACAAATATTGAAATGCTTAATAAAAGATTAAATGAAGAATTACTTGCAAGTCAAGATGATATTAAGTCATTAACAAGTACATGGGAAGGTGAAGCATCACAAGAAACAATCGCTTCTTTTAATGGATTTGCGACTAAGTACTTCCAAAATTATTATGATACTCTTGATAATTATGTGAAGTTTTTAAGAACAAATGTAGATGCAGGAACTTTTGATTTGGAAGTAAAGAATACAACTTTAGCAGATGCTTTTAAGTAAATGATGATATGAGCGAGGCGTAATGTCAGTTTCTGGCATACGCCTAGCTTATATGCTTTAGATTGAGAAGAAAAAGAGTTATTTTAATTATATATAAATAAAAGCAATGCGAAAGGAGTGGTAAAAATATGAGCCAAATAAAATTAGATACAGCTAGATTGTATGATTTTGCTAATCGCTTAGAATCAATAAATGTAAGACTGCGTAATTTGGATAGAAAGCTGGATAATTATTACTTAAGAGTAGGTATTAAAGGTTCAATTAATTTGTACTTGTCAGATGCCAGAATTGCAGAAAGTAATATTATAAAAGGGTGTATTAATTATTTAAGGGATACAGCAACTGATTTTGAAAATCTGGAAAAAGGTTTAGTATTTGATGCCGGACATGCAAGTGGAACATCAAAATATAAAGCTCCTAGTATAGCACCGATTAATACAAAACGAACTACAGCAAAGGTGCCATGGATATCAATAGCGGTAGCTCCAATAATATCAGCAGGAGCAAAGGTAATTATTCCTACTTCAATAGTTACCAGCCTTTGGGAAGGTATAGTAAATAAAATATTTAATACCGGAGCAAAGAAGGCAAGTGAAAATAATGATGTACCGAATCAATCCAATATATCAATTTCGAATGTAGCCTCTAAAATAGGGGAAGCAATTAGAGTTGCAACAACACCAGTATCGGAAGTTTCCATAGCCACAACAGAAGGAATACTACCAGAATGGGCAAAAGCACCAGGAGCAACAACTGCGCATTATACAGCGGCAGATGGTACAGTAGGTTCTGTATATGAATACAATCGTACAGGACAGTTATCATGCACATATTATACATTACGAAGATTGAGAGAAAGAGGATTAGGATTTCCATTTAAAACAGCAGGCAATGCCAGTGGCGGTTACTGGTATGGAAACTGTACAGATGATGTACCCAAATATGGAGGAAGCAACTGTTTTGATGACTTAGCAGCATCACAAGAACTTCCGGTTAAAAATGTTGTTGTGAGTTTTCCGGAACCATCTCCGTGGGGACATGTTGTTTTAATTGATGAAATTTCTAGAGATGCAAACGGAACAGTACAAATCATATATTCAGATATGTGGCCGGATATTGCAGATTTGAATGGTACAAACAAAACAGAGGTAAGGACGATAGAAGGATTTAAGCAAAGATATTTGCCATACAATGGAGCTGTAACAGGTTGTGTTATAGTTGGAAGTTAAAAGGAGGGTACAAAACATGCAAGCAATAAAAGAATTATTACCAATTGGTTCGATAGTTTTATTAAAGGAAGCAGATAAAGCATTAATGATTTGTGGAGTACGTCATATGCATCAAGAAACAGGAGATGAATATGACTACATAGGTGTAATTTATCCAGAGGGTTTTTTAGGAGAAGAATCACATTATTTATTTCAGCATGAGCAAATTAAGGAAATAGTATTTTTAGGATATGAAAGTGATGAAAGAAAAAGTTTTTTGGCTAAGTTAGAAGATTTTTATTTATTAGGAAGATAGAAGGGAGCATTATTATGGCAAACACACATCAAGAAATGGAAGCTTTGAAGCTAGAGCTTAGAAATATAATATCGGATTTAGATGCAGTGAAAAACGAGATAAGAGCAGCCGGATATCAGGGAATAGGTACGGATATATGTGCAAGTCGCTTAGATATTGCTGTAAATAATTTTCAATATGCAAAAAAGAGACTAGATAAAGTACATACGTATCAATGGTGGCCATTTTAAAAATTTTATGATGAAGGGAGGAATACGAAATGTCAAATATTAAAGTTAAAACAGAGCGAATATTAACATTGGCACAAACAATTGATGATGTGTATAATACTTTATTAGCGCAATTTGGCGAGGTTGAAAATATGATTGCATCTGTAGCGGCTAGTTGGTCAAGTAATACTTTTGAGTTGAGTAAAAATGCATTTAATGCTATAAAGGATAATTTTTATGAGAAAAGAAGAGATGTTTTAAGTAATAATTCACAGTATCTTATAAGTGTGGTTGTGGATGGATATTTTAATACAGAAGAAAAGAATAGACGTGAACTAGATGACCTGATTAGTGGAATGCCAAATGGTGGTCAAGTAGGTAATACAATTAAAAATGATTATAGAAATTGGGATTCGAAGGTAGGACAAAGATTAGGTAATTTTGAAAGTACAGCATACACAACTGAAAATATGTCACATATGGCTTATGAAGATAGACGGCTTGATGGTCAATGTACATGGTATGCATACGGACGTTTTAAGGAAATAACTGGGATTAAGTTAAGTTCAGCACTTCATGCTAAATTTTGGTTGAGCCAAAATGCAGGAGATAGTCAAGTAGATGTTTGGGGAGCTGAGCCGATAAAGTATCCATCAATAGGTGTTAGTACAATTGATGGTGATTATGGTCATGTTTTTATTGTAGAACATGTTGAAATGGATGAAAAAGGTGAGCCTGCTTATGTATATGTATCAGAAGCAAATGCAGCAGATGACGATGTTAAAGATAGGATTAGTAATAAAGATGGAATAATACAAAAACTCCCATATGATGAGTATTTAAGAACAAAACGACCAAGTGGATACATTACAGCAAAATAAATCTTTAAGGAGGAAATACCTATGGCATATATAGAGTTATCAACACAGAAAATCTCAGAAGTTAGACGAAGTGTAGAAGTATACAGAGACAAACATAAAGGATTAATGAATACCACATATATATCAATGATGGAGACAACATCTGACGCATGGCAAGGAGAAGATGCTACAGTATTTAGAAAAAGTTGGGAAGAAGTTGTTTATGGTAATGACTCAACCTCCGTTAGAATGCTCTCAGCAATGGAAAATTACATTGAGTTTTTAAGAGTAGCTCAAAGTAAATACGAACAATTTGCAAATACAGCAGAAACTAGAGCTAGATCTATACCAAGCTGGGGTATCTAAAAGACAAAAGAGGAGAATTGACAGGTGGATTAT
>JAVBUL010000164.1:0-3447 GCA_031555415.1 Lachnospiraceae bacterium
CATACGGCAATATACTTTTTATACGCTTCATCTCGTCACCTCCAATGGCATGATGATAAGCACCGTCGTACCTTGACCTAATTTACTTTTGATTTTAATTTGTGCATTATGCTTTTTAGCTATTTCAATACACAACGATAATCCTAACCCCACACCCCCAGCTTTTCTTGAACGGGATTTATCTGCCATATAAAAAGGCTCGGTAACTTTAATAACTGTTTCTTCATCCATACCAATTCCGTTATCCGAAATAGATATAATAATTCCATTTGAATCAGCCTTACAATCAAGCTTTACCTCTTGCCCATCCTGTGAGGCTTTTACAGCATTATCAAGGAGATTGTATAAAAGTGATTTAAAAAGCTCCTTGTCTGCTTTTATAAAAATTTCGCTGTCAGCTGTAAAGCAAATATTTATATTTCTTCCTGCAACAACCGAAAACGCCGCACAAACTTCCTCAAACAATTCTTTTACATTAAGGCTTTCAAAATCAATAGTAAGATTAGACGCCGCAGCCAGCTCCAATAGTTTCCCTGACAGTCCCTTAAGGCGTTTAGCCTCTTCCATGATGGTACTGGAATATTCTAACCTTTCGTTTTCATCCACCTTACGCCTAACCCTTAATAAATCAGCAAAACCTATGATAGATGTTAGCGGTGTTTTCATTTCATGCCCCAAACTGTCAATAAATTGCTTTCGACTATCAGCAAGGTTTTGCAGACGAGAAGTGTTTTCTTCCACTGCAGCCGCCATGTCATTTACATTTTTAGCAAGTTCCTTAAACTCCTTGCCTCCTTTTGTTTTTAACCTAAGTTCATAATTGCCCCTTGAAATTTCTTTAATTCTTTTATTAATAGCCGATAACGGTGCAAGCAAAACAAGCACCATAATAAGCAATATAATGGCAAATACACACGCTGACACAATGCCGACAACTTGAACAAAATAAACCTGTTTATCATAATTTTCATATAAGATAGAAATATCTTTCATTGTAAAAAGTGAAAGTGATTGCCCTTCAAGCTCCATTTTAGATCCTACAGCAATATACGTTTTATACTCATAGTCAAAAATCAAAGTGGAACATTTATCGTTACTTTGTATTTCATTTCGAAATTCTTTTTTTTGTGTAAGAATATCTGCGGAATATGAAACAATGATATTTTCATCATCGGAATAAATTGCCATACCTGCTACATTGCTTTGTGGTGACAAGTCCTTTAATAGTGTGAAAAGCTCGTCTGTAGTTAAAATAATTTTGTTGTTTCTCAATTTATCAAGAGCAACATTTCCAGATACACCTGCAGAATAGGTATCGTGTTCAAACACTGCTTGTGTCAGTTCACGTTCAATGGACATATCAAAATTATTCTGCAGTATCAAGTAGGCTGTAATTTCAACCGCCACCGTCATAAATAACAGTGACAGCAAGAAAACTTTTTGCCATAGCTTCATTCTTCTATTCCTCCCTGCTCTCAAGCCTATACCCTAACTTAGGAATAGTAATCAAACTCTCTTGAAGCCCCATTTTTCGGCGCACCTGCTGAACGTGAATATCAACCGTTCTACTTTCTCCTTGAAACAAATAGCCCCAAACAGATGCAAGTAGTCGTTCCCTTGTCAACGCAATATCGACATTTTGCATAAATAGCACCAATACATCAAATTCTTTTGGTGTAAGCATAACGGGTACTCCGTCTTTTGTAGTGGTATGCTTTTCTAGATCCACTATTATATTTTCAAATTTCAATATATTTCTGCTCTTGTTAAAACGTCGTAACACAACTTCGATTCTTGCCAGTAACTCAATTGCTTCAAAAGGCTTTACTATATAATCCTCCGCACCTAACTGTAAACCTTTAACCTTATCTGAAACATCCTGCATAGCGGTTAAAAATATAACCGGTGTTCCTTTGCTTTTAATTCTCTGTATCACTTCAAAGCCATCCACTCCCGGCAGCATGACATCAAGTAATATTAGGTCATAATTACCCTCAAGAATTATATCAACTGCTTCTTTTCCGTCAGTGCACACTTGATACTGGTATCCTGCTATCGAAATGGTTGCTCCTATCATTTTTGCAATATTCTCATCATCTTCTACTATTAAAATTTTTTGCATATTATTGTCCTTTTTTTATCTATTAAAATTATAATACAATAGTCTTGAAAAGAAGTCAATCCATGCTATTGTTTGAAAACTATGCTAAACCCCATAAAACTAAAGGTGCAAAGAATTATAGACTTTACACATAACTTTAATATGATATAATATTTATTAACCAATTTATACAAGGAGGATAAACATGAAAAAAATTATTTTATTGAGCATAATAGCAGTTATATTATTATGTGGTTGTAAAGAAGAAGGCAAAGATAACAAGTATTCGGTGGTTGGTGATGAATCAGATAAGAATGACGAATTAACTACAACAGAAAAACCAGTGGTTATTGAACCTAATGAATTTTTCAATTTACTAGGAACACAGTATAAGGATTATGAGGTTTTTCAAAATGATCCTTTGATTGTAAAAGTTATGGCAAAGTATGAGGGAGTGGAGAACAGCGCCTTTGCCTTTTTTTCTAAAAATGGCATATTAGTGCAGTATGAAGATAAATGGTATGAAATAGTACTTCCACCAAAGTATAAAGAAGCAGAAGACTTTTATTTTGGTTATAATGACTTAAACTTTATAAAGTCGGAGAATGAAAATATGAAAATCATGTCTATTCTTTGGACTGATACATATTCTACACATGAAGTAGATGAAGATATAGTAAAAAATACTACAATCGAAAATGGTATATTTGAAGATGTTGCAATGGACTGGATATGTTATGATTACGAAGACATAAAGTTAAATGTGAAATATCAGAAATTTGAAGATACACGATTAGGTTACCAGATTATAGGTTATGTTATGCTAGGAGAAGATTATGGTATTAGCTTTAACTATTATGAAACAGATGAGCAACTAGACATTCCTGATTTGGAAAACATAGATTTTTTAAAGTCAATATTTTTTGTAAGGGAATACAAATAAAAAATAGCAAAAAAAAGACTTTCTTCAATTACTGATGAAAGTCTTTTTAATATAATTTAAATACTAAGCAATTGCTTTCTTAGCAACTTCTGCTAATTGTGCAAATCCTTGTGCATCATTTACAGCCATTTCAGCAAGCATCTTTCTGTTCATTTCGATACCAGCCTGCTTTAAACCAAACATAAATTTGCTATATGATAAACCGTTCATTCTAGCTGCTGCATTAATTCTTGCAATCCATAACTGTCTGAACTGTCTCTTTCTTTCTTTTCTACCAGCATATGATGTTGTTAATGCTCTCATTACTGACTGTTTAGCTACTCTGTACTGCTTTGATCTTGCTCCTCTATAACCTTTAGCGAGCTTCAAAACTCTATTATGTTTTTTTCTAGCGTTTAATCCG
>JAVBUL010000146.1:0-8251 GCA_031555415.1 Lachnospiraceae bacterium
TTATTTATCAGTTCAAGAATTTTTTTATGCCTTGATACTTTCATGTTCACCCATCTTCTTTCCTAGTATTTCTAAAAAACTTCTACTGCTTAATTTAATAATCCCTGCTTTTTTCTCCGACTTTCTTACTAAGACTTTATCAAATTCTAACAGCCTCATAGCTCTATCTCCGTCAAAATACACATTCCTAATCTCATCATTAAATTTTTTCACTGAAGAAACTTCTATCTCAATGACATCTTCTGCATCAAGCACAATACTTCTAGTATTTAAAGTATGAGGACAAATAGGCGTCATAACCGTCAGTTTTGCAGATGGATTTACGATTGGCCCTCCTGCTGACATACTATATGCCGTTGAGCCTGTTGGTGTTGCCAAAATCATACCGTCTGCTTTATATTCATTTAATCTCATTCCATTTACATAAATGGAAATATCCATTATTCTAAGCGCACCACTTCTATTGATAACAATATCATTTAGTGCGACATCTTCTGCAATGACTTTACCTTCTCTTATAACCTGTCCTTTTAACATCATTCTTTGCTCTACACTAAATTCATTGTTAATAAGCTTTTCTAAAGTAATATCAATATCATCTTTTTCAACTTCTGCAAGAAACCCTAGAGTCCCAAAGTTTATACCTATAAAAGATACGTTTATATCAATAAGCTCTCTCACTGCCCTAAGCATTGTTCCATCTCCGCCTAAAACAATAACACATTGAATATCCTTTGATACTAATTCCTTGCTTGCATATCCTGAAATTAGCTCGCAACTTTTTTCTCTTTCTTCTAAATAATTCTTTATGTATATACCTATAGATTCAATGTTTCCTTTATCACTATTTGCTATAACCAAAAATTTATCCATGTAAACCTACTTTCCTCACTACATGTTTTCTTGTTTTACCCTTAATACCTTTTCCACTATAGAATCAGAGTCGATTCCTGCTTCTTTTCGAAGAATATCCACCATACCATGTTCAAGATAAATGTTTGGAACCCCAATATTTATCACTTTTACATTATCGTATACCCCTGAAATCAATCTAAGTACACACTCTCCAAATCCGCCTTTAATTACGTTTTCTTCAATTGTAACTAATAAATCATGGCTCTTTGCAAGCTCAAGCATACATTCTTCATCAATCGGCTTTATGAACCTAGCATTTACCAATGTTACGAAATAGCCCATCTCTTTAAGTTTATTTCTTACTTTTTCTGCTTCTTTTACCATTGCACCTGCCGCTATAAGTGCAATATCTTTTTCTTTATATATTATCTCCGACTTTCCATATTTTATAGGTGCTCTAAATGATTTGAGTCCGGTGTATGCTTCACCTCTAGGATAGCGAATTGCCAGTGGCCCGTTAAAATATGTTGAATATTTCAAAATATCTACCAATTCATATCCATTTTTAGGAGCAAAAATACTCATATTTGGTATTGAACTAAGGTATGAAATATCAAATATACCTTGGTGAGTTTCTCCATCACCGCCTACTAACCCTGCTCTATCTATCGCAAATACTACCGGTAAATCCTGTATACAAACATCATGCAAAATTTGATCGTATGCTCTTTGCAAAAATGATGAATATATTGCTACATATGGTTTCATTCCACTTGCCGCTAAACCAGCTGCAAATGTGACTGCATGTGCTTCTGCTATACCAACATCAAAAAATCTCTTTTTATGATTTTTCTTAAATCTTTTTAATCCTGTTCCGTCCGGCATAGCTGCTGTAATCGCAGTGATTTTCTCATTACTATCTGCAAGCATTGATATCGTCTTTGAAAAAATATCGGTATATGTCGGCTTATCATGTTTACTTATTATTTCACCTGTTTTTTTATCAAAAGGCTCTATACCATGAAACTTTGAAGGATAATCTTCTGCATACTCATAGCCTTTTCCTTTTTTGGTTAAAACATGAATCAGCACTGCATGATCAAGTTTCTTTGCTTCTTTAAAAACCTTTACCATCTGTGATATATTATGCCCATCAACTGGCCCAAGATATGTTATCCCCATATTTTCAAAAAACATTCCCGGTATAACAAGCTGCTTTATACTGCTTTTTGTTTTTGAAATTTGATGAACTAGCTTTTCACCTACTAAAGGTATCATATTTAGACTTTTTGTTACACCGTTTTTTATTTCATTATATACATTTCCGGTTCTGATTTGTGATAGATAAGAGGACATTCCACCAACGTTTTCAGAAATAGACATATCATTATCATTAAGAACTATAATAAAATTTCTTTTTAAAGCTGCCGCATTATTTAGTGCCTCATAAGCCATACCGCCTGTTAATGAACCATCTCCAATAACTGAAACGACTGTTCCGTTATTACCTGTAAGCTCATATCCATTTACGATACCAAGACCTGCTGATATAGATGTTGAGCTATGTCCTGTATCAAACGCATCACAATCACTTTCTCTTCTTTTGGGAAACCCACTTATACCGCCATATGCTCTAAGGGCTCCAAAACCATCTTTTCTTCCTGTCAGAATCTTATGTGTATATGATTGATGACCTACATCCCATACTATTTTGTCATTTGGCAAATTAAGCACAAGATGTAATGCCATAGTAAGCTCTACAACACCCAAATTTGATGCAAGATGACCGCCACTTGTTGAAATCTTCTCTATAAGAAACTTTCTTATTTCAGTAGCCAATTCACTATATTTTTCACTATCTATATATTTAATATCATTTTCATGATTAATGTAATCTAACAACATGCTTTACCCTGCCCTCTATTTTTCTCTATTAATAAGACTTATTAGTAGTTCTTTCAAAAAGCCATTATTTCCATTTAGTTTCTCTAACTTGTCTATCGCCTCATCTGTATATGCCTTAACCATCTGTACAGACTTGTCCATTCCATATAATGAAACAAAAGTTTCTTTATGGTTTTTTTCATCACTCATAACTGGTTTTCCAAGTACTTCCATTGTACTTGTAACATCAAGAATATCATCTTGTATTTGAAATGCCATTCCTATAGCACAAGCTATCTCTTCAATTTGCTTAATATCGTCTTCACTGGCATTTGAAAGCACTGCCCCAACCATCATGGAGGCTTCTATCAAGGCACCTGTCTTTAACTTAAAAATAAAATCAAGAATCTCTTTATCCATTTTTATACCTTTTCTGGTATACTCTACATCAACCGTCTGGCCTCCAACCATTCCAAATATTCCTGCTTTTTTTGCTAATATTTTAAATGCTTTAGCTGCCTTTATTGGTTCTTTGCTATCTACTATAGCATACGCACACATTTCATATGCAAAGTTCAAAAGAGCATCTCCTGCCAAAATCCCCATATCATGTCCATATTTTACATGTGTGGTTGGAAGACCTCTACGAAATTCATCATTATCCATAGCAGGTAAATCATCATGTACAAGAGAATATGTATGAATCATCTCTATCGCTGCCATAAAAGGATATACCTCTTTATTATTTACTCCAAAAAATTTGGCTGTTTCTCGCATCAATATAGGGCGTAATCTCTTTCCACCTGCTTTTACACTGTAATTCATTGCCTCTAAAACTGTGTTTTGAAGACCTTCCTCTTTTGGAAGAAAAGAATAAACTATCTCCTCTGTTTCTAAAATAACTCTTTCTAATTCTGATTTAAAATTATCGTTCATATTTACATTCCTTACTTTTGTTCACTTATAACAATAAGTTTTTTCTCTGTTTCATCTAACTTTCCATTTAGTTCTTTCACAAGCTTTATACCTTCATTATAGAGGTTAAACGAATCTTCAAGATTTATACTATCATCATCCATCTTGTCCATTATTAACTGAAGCTTTTCAAATCCTTCATTTATTGTCATCTTTTCTTTGCTCATTATAACGTCCTTTCCTCTTTAACTTCTATAGCCTTTGCTTTAACTGTACCATCTACTACTGTTATATCTAAAATATCACCTTCTTTTACCTGCGTGATACTTTTTATTCTCAATTCATCTTTTGCAACATATGCAAATCCTTTATCAATCCTTGTAAGGGGAGATAAACCATTTAGTTTTTCTGCATATATGCTAAGTCTATTTCTATTATCCTTTAGCTTGTATAACATCTTATCATATAGCCTGTCATAGATTTTATCTAAATCTTGTCTTTTATCATTGAGCTGCTTTATAGGATTTTTACTTTCAAGCCTAATCGATATATTTTCAATCTTTGTTTTATAGTCATTTAATTTATTTTTAAAAAGCTTTTGTATTGTATATACATAGTTTTCCAAATCATTCTTAAACAATTCACAATCAAATACTGCAAGTTCTGCTGCCGCTGAAGGTGTCGGTGCTCTTAAATCTGCAACCAAATCTGCAATCGTAAAGTCTACTTCATGTCCCACTGCTGATATAATAGGCGTCTTACTTGAAAAAATCGCTCTTGCTACATTTTCATCATTAAATGCCCATAAATCCTCAATCGAACCTCCACCACGTCCGACAATAATCACATCCATACCCATTTCATCTAAACAATTTATTCCACTGATAATAGATGGTACTGCTTCAACACCTTGAACTATAGCTGGATAGAGATATAATTGAACATATGGATTTCTTCTTGTTGCTATGTTGGTAATATCTGCAATCGCCGCACCTGTTCCCGATGTAACTATTCCCACTTTTAGTGCATACTTTGGAATAGGCATTTTATACTCTTGTTCAAACATCCCCATTTCAAGCAGCTTAGCCTTAAGCTCTTCAAATTTTTTATATAAATCACCTTGTCCATCAAGTGTGATTTGCTTTGCATAAAGCTGATACTTACCATCTCTTTCGTATACGCTTACAGCACCTGTAGCAATAACTTTTTGACCTTCCTTCAATGTAAAAGAAAGACCGTTTCTGTTTCCAGCAAACATAACTGCTGAAATTACAGAGCCACCGTCTTTTAATGAAAAGTAGATATGTCCTGATGAATGATATTTGCAATTCGATACTTCACCTTTTATTCCAATACTGGTTAATGCAAAATCCGAATCAAACATATGCTTTATATATGAATTTACCTGAGTAACCGTATATATACTTCCCAAATTTTCACCCCCAAGTTACAAAAGCTTTGCCAAAATGCCATTTACAAATGATGGAGACTCATCACCACCATATTTTTTCGCTATTTCAACAGCTTCGTTTATAGCAACCTTATCCGGAACTGACACATCATACTTAATTTCATAATAAGCAAGTCTTATAATCGTAAGGTCCACTTTACCCATCCTTGAAAGCGTCCATCCTTCCGAAACACCCTCTATACTCTTATCAATATCATCTAACTTAGATATAATATCAAATACTCTGCTATGAACATATTCATTATCTTCCTCGCTCATATCTTCTAATGTATCTACAAAAAGAGTATATTGTTCTTCTAAAGCAGCTTCATCATGAAACTCTTTATGAAATAACATCTTAAACGTATTTTCTCTTAATTCTCGTCTTGTCATTTTATGGTTACCTCTTTTAATAGGGTGCCTACATTATCGACACCCTTGTTTTTTATAGATTGCTCCATTTTAAGCGAGCCAAGTGGTGGCAGTTAATCAAGAATTGTTATAGTTCAGCTTTAGCTGAATCTATTATTCTTGCAAACTTCGCTGCCGGGCGAAGTTTTTATACGTTTGCTTCTTCTATTGCAACGCCTGCTATTTGAATATTAACTTCTTTTACAAAAAGTCCTGTCATATTCTCAATAGCTGTCTTAACCTTTTCCTGAACCTTCATTGAAACTTCAGGAACACTATAACCATATGCTATATTTATACTTACATCAACTGTTACATCGCTATCACTAACAGTAACCTTTACGCCCTTTGATAAATTCTTCATGCCAAGTTTACTGATAATCTCTTTTGTAATATTTCCAGCCATTGATGCAACGCCTTGAACTTCTGTTGCTGCAATACCTGCAATAATAGCTACTACGTCATCTGCTATTTGAACTTCTCCAATATTTGCATTAATTTTCTTTTCCATTCTGAACAACCTCCTCGGTATATTGTGTTTTAGAAATATATATTCATTATACCAAAAAAGGCTATAAATGCAATTATTTTTTTGTTTTTACTGCTGTAATTGTAATCTTATCTGCACTAACATTTGTCTTTGTTTTAACTATTTCTTCTATTTGAGCTCGCTGAGCATCTGTTAAAACCTCTGACACTATCATAACATCTACCTTTTCGTCGGTCACTGTAACGACTACATTTGAAAAACCTTTTGCTGCAATAAGGTTTTCTGCCGCTGCTTCTCTTTCAGAAACATCTGCTAATGAAACCATTTTATTAACTGCTGCTGTTTTTTCTTCATCTGTAATAGCTGCATTGTTTACCACTTCCATAAGCATACTCTTACTATTTGCTCTTGTTTGTTCTCTTTGCATCTTAGCTTCTACTATAAAATCAACTGTTCCTGTTGCGTTTACTAAGACTGCCTCTCCCGGCTCGCCAGTTATGTCCACATCATTACTATCAATGTCTGTGTTATCTGCTGCCTGTATATCATCTCCATATGTACCTGTTTCGTTTTGGTTTACCTCCTTAGCATTATCCTTATTAGCGCTTTCAACATGGTTTAAATAACCCGCAACTGCTATCAGCGCTGCCAATGCAGTAATAATAATCTGGTTTTTCTTAAAAATATTTTTCATTGCCTCCTACCACCTTTACCTTGTTACTGATATTTTATTAATATCTATTGAAAATAATGACTTAATTATATTAATTATTTTTTCTTTTACAAAAATATTTTCTCCACCATCTGTAATAACTGCCACTCCATCAATAGAAGGCGCTATTTCAGAGATAACATATGGAACTGTATTTCCTGCCGAATCCGTTATGTATACTGTATTATTTTCTTCTGAATAATTATATATACTTCTACTTCCTCCTGCCCCATCGTTTTCCTCAGTCTTTTCAAGTGAGTTTTTTCCATCAAATAAAACTTGGCTTGATGCACTGCTTTTTAATGTTATCATTACGTACACATTACCCACGCCATCAACTTGACTCAATATATCTTTAAGCCGTTTTTCAAGTGTCTTAACGTAATTATCCATTTCACTTGATAAACTGCTTTGTGACGTGTTAGTTGAAATACTAGATGTATTAGTAGTACCGGTGTCACTATCCTTACCAAAATCCCAGACAGTGCATATCACAAGCACTACTCCTGCCAGAATAAGTAAAAAAAACTTTTCCTTACCAATCTTATCAATTATATCTTTTTTTATTTTCATCTTTCACATTAGCCTCCTGTAGTAACAACTATATTGCTATAATCCACGCCATACTGATCCACTATATAGTTCTTAATATTTATAATTGAAGGATTATAATCACTTGATTTTACCTCGCCACTATCTTCATCTTCTATCTTTATACTACCTATCTTAACCACTTCAACCATACCACTACCGGTAGTCTGCTCCTCTTTGCTGATACTAAGCTCTATACTTCCTATATAATTATTTTTAGTATCATCAAAATTTACATTAACACTTGTTACTTGATATCCTTCTTTAGTTGCCACCTTACTTACATCATCAAAAACTATATTTTCATATTGTTTCTTTACATTTGCTACATTCCCTTCATTAGAGTTTTCAATTGATGATATAATTTCATTTATGCTTTCTTTTTTATCCCATTCATAGAAATGAGTATTTATGAGGTCTGTTATATTAAAAATCTGATCAAGTGGTGATAATACAATTATAATTAATATCATGCCTGAAAATATCTTTACTATTTTCTTAAAACTTTCGTTTGTTATTGCATTTAAAATCAACCCCTCCATAATTATAAATATTGCTATATTCCTTATATATTCAAGCACATCCTCACCTCTTTTTCTAAAATGATGTATGTATACTATTAGTGGAAAAACATACTATGGCAATGGTTACCATAAATAGAAGTAACAATGTTATAACTATTCTATGCAACAAATTTACACCTTCTGCCACTGCATCAACACTCTTTGTAATCCTTTTATCTGCTATTGGCTGTATAACTGCTGCCGTCAGCTTGTACATCCCAATGAAAATAATAAGCTTTAATATAGGCACTGCACATATTACTGCGATTGATATAGCACCTGCCGAGCCTATTGCGTTTTTTACTACCAGTCCTGAGCCTGTAATAATACCACCTACTGAGGTTATAGCACTGCCTCCCGGCAATATATTGATAAGCTTT
>JAVBUL010000119.1:0-5737 GCA_031555415.1 Lachnospiraceae bacterium
AGAAGGATCAATAGCAATATTGATATTAAGTGCAACAACAATAGGATTAATATTATTTACAGGAAAAGTATATAAGGGAAAACTTTTCAACAAACATTAGAAATGATGGTGTAAAATGAAGGAAAAACTAAAGAGTATAATTAAATATAAGGTGATAATTCCAAACAGAGCTTATTATATAGCTCTGTTTGCTATACCTATTATTGGAATGATTATAAAAAACACATTATTACAAGCATATATATTAGGTGATAACTTATATTCACCTTCCTTTGGTAAAGCAATAGCAGAATCTTGGAAATACTGGATAATATACTCAGCAATAGTAATGCTTATTTTAAGTATTGGAATGTTGTTTAAAAGAGATAAACATAGAGTCATATATGTATTTGTATGGAATTTCTTTTTTACAGTATTGGTAAGCTGTGATTTAATTTATAGTCGTTCTTTTTTTACGATGCCATCAGCAGCAGATGTATACATATTTAAGAATTTCAGCGGATTTGACGGAGGAGAGGTTACGTCATTATTATGTGGCTGGGATATATTAATGTTCTTAGATATCATTATTCTGGGTGTATTTATTTTTATCTTTAGAAGAAGAGATATTGATGTAGAAAAAAAGATTAAATCTTTAAGAAGAAGCGGTGGTATAGCTGTTGCAGTATCAATTGCTATATTACTTGCGATTCCTCTTCAAGCAAAAGCATTTAATGTAAATTTAGATGTATATAGAGAAATGTTTGAGACAAGTGACAGTCAAAAGTCAAGTAGGTATTTATCGTCACTGGGATTTCATATAAAGGATATATTTGAGCTTGTTAGAAGTACGTTTAGCAGTGAACTTTCAGGCAAGGATAAGGATATGATAAATACATATTATGATTGGAAAAATGAAAATCTTTCTGATAATGAATATGCAGGAATGTTAGAAGGTCAAAATATATTATTTTTACAGATTGAATCATTAGAGAGTTTTGTTATAGGCAGAGAAATAAATGGACAGGAAATCACTCCAAATATTAATAAGCTTCTTCAAAATGGAATGATTTTTAACAATGTATTTGAACAAGTGCAAGGTGGAAATAGTTCAGATGCTGACTTAATGTATACCACATCAAGGCTACCGGTATCAAAAGGAAGTACCTTCTTTAGATTTTCTGATGTGTCATTAACTTCACTTCCAAGATATTTAGCAGGCAATAATTACAATATGCTTTATTCACAAGCAATTAATGGTGGTTTTTGGAATTATAAAGAGGCATGGAAGAATATGATAGGTGTTGATGCTTTTGTAGGGGCAGAAAACTTTGATATGAACTTTGATAAAATAGGATTTACTATAAACGATGTAGATTTTATAAGGCAAGCATATCCATATATACAAGAGCTTGAAGCTCCATACTATGCTCATGTAGTGCTAAATTCAAGTCATATGCCATTTGAAGTGGAAGACAAGTTAAAAGGGTTAAACTTACCGGATGAACTTGACGATACATATTTAGGAGGATATTTCCAATTAGTAAATTATGTGGATACATGTATAGGTGATTTGCTTGACGATTTAGACAAAGATGGGCTTTTAGAGAATACAACAATAGTAATAATTGGTGACCATACAGGTGTGCATAAATACTATGAATACTCACTTGAGCAATGGTATGATGAATATCCTTGGGTAGATGCAAATGGATATTATACAGTTCCACTTATTATTAGTAGCAGTAAAATAAAAGAGCCTTTAGTATCTGAAGTTCTTGCAGGACAAATAGATGTTATGCCAACATTAGCTTACTTGATGGGGATGCCTAAGGAAGAATATGAAAATGAAGCAATGGGACGAAATCTTTTAAATACCAATAGAAGTTATGCTATATTTAGAGATGGTACAATATATGGTGATTTAACAGATGAAGAAAAGGAAATAGTAGGTACATCATATAAGGTATCAGAAAGACTGTTTGAAGTTGGAAAATAATGAAAGTTATTGTTGACGAACTGAGTGAAAAGTGTTATTGTTAAAGTAGGAACATTATAACATTATAATTGTTATAACAAATTGTGGCCAAACGCAAGGAGGCGGAGGCGATTTCAAAGGAGTGATTATTATGGCAAGTTTTTTTGGAGTTGATAATAACAGTGTAGGTTCACTGTTCTCATCACTTAATACAACAAATAAGTCATCAGATTTATCATCATTACTCAGTGAATATTCAAGCATAAGAAGTGGAAGCTATAAAAAACTTCTTACTAAATATTATGCAGATGATTCATCAAGTAATAAGAGTGCAAGTACAACAACATCAACATCGAATGATTCAACAAAGAAATTGGCATCTATTCAAAGTGGTGCAAAATCACTTAGTTCATCAGCAAGTGATTTGATATCAGTTGGAACAAAATCATTATTCAATAAAGTATCTAAAACAGCAGAAGATGGCTCGACATCTAAAGTGTACGATACTGATGAGATTTACAAAGCGGTTAAAAGTTTCGTTGACTCTTATAATGGAGTTATTGATAGTACAGAAACGACGAATACTGCAAACATTGCAAATTCAGTTAAAAGTATGATTACATCTACAAAGACGAATCAAAACTTGTTAAAGAGTTTAGGTATTACAGTAGATAGTGATTTTAAACTATCGATTGATGAGAAAAAATTTAAGAGTGCTGATATGTCAGTTGCAAAATCATTATTTAATGGTTCAGGTTCATATGCATACCAGATTAGCTCAAAAGCATCTATGATAAATCATTATGCAGAGAGTGAAGCGAGTAAAGCAAACACATATGGAAGTAATGGTAAGTATAACTACAACTACAATTCAGGCGATATATATAACAGCCTGTTTTAAGAGTCAAAAATGTTTGAGCCAAGTAGTGTAGATGTTTTCCTACACACTGGGCAATAATATATTACTTTTCCTTATAAAGCAAGACAACATGCGGTGTCAACCGTTGGTTGTCTTGCTTTTTGGTTAAAAAGAAACTCGTCGAAAAAATTTTAAAATATGTAGTGCATTAACTAGAGTTTAGTGATAGAATGTATGCATGTGATTAAAGTTAAAAAAATGTTTTGATAATCAAAACATTTTACTTGACAAATGAAATATCACGTGATATACTTTGATTGTCAAAATATTTAACAATCAAAACAAAAGTTAATAAAGGAGATAAAATTATGATTGAAAAGATTCAGGAAATCGTAGCTGAACAGTTAAACTGTGATGTAGCTGAAGTAAAGGTAGCTACAAATTTTAAAGAATATTTAGGAGCAGATTCATTAGATTTATTTGAATTAGTAATGGCTCTTGAAGAAGAATATGATGTAGAAATTCCATCAGAAGATTTATCAACAATTAACACTGTTGAAGATGTAATGAACTACTTAAAAGAAAAAGGCGTAGATGCCTAATATTATCAGTTAAAAAAGCTAATTGATAAAATCAATTTTAAAACTATCAATTAAAAAAGCAATTGATAGACAAAATTGATAGAATTGATTGCAAGTAAAATTGATAGAATCAATTGCAAGCAATTGATATAAAAAAGAATAATATGATTATTTTGACGGCTGTTGTAAAGGGTAGATTAATTCTATTTTTTCAACAGCCGAAAATTTTGAAAAATTATGTGGAGGAACGATGAGCATAGCATTTATTTTCCCTGGACAGGGAGCACAGATTGTAGGAATGGGTAAAGACTTTTATGAGAATTCTAAGCTTAGTAAAGAGGTATATGATAAGTCATCTGAGTTATTAGGCATTGATATGAAGGCACTTTGCTTTGAAGAGAATGAGAATATAAACATAACTGAGTATACACAGGCAGCACTTTTGACTACATCAGTGGCAATGCTTAGAGTATTAGAGGAAAAAGGAATTAAACCAGATGTATGTGCAGGACTTAGTCTTGGAGAATATTGTGCAATGGTAGCGTCAGGAGTAATGTCTTTTGAAGATGCAGTTAAGGTTGTAAGACAAAGAGGAATTTTAATGCAGGAGGCAGTTCCTTTAGGACTAGGTGCAATGTGCGCTATTATAGGTCTTGATGGAGATGTAATTGCAAAGGTATGTGATACTATTGAAGGAGTATCGGTAGCTAATTATAACTGCCCAGGTCAAATTGTAATATCTGGAAAAGTAAAGGCTGTAGAGGAAGCAGCTGAGAAGCTTAAGGAAGCTGGTGCAAGAAGATGCATTATGTTAAACGTAAGCGGACCGTTTCATTCAGCGATGTTAAAAGAAGCTGGTGATAAATTATACGAAGTATTGAGTGGAGTACAGTTAAATGAGTTTGCCATTCCATATGTAACAAATGTAACAGCGGATTATGTTGCAAGCACTAAAGAAATAAAGGAATTACTAAAAGCACAAGTATCATCATCAGTTAAGTGGCAGCAGAGTGTAGAGAAAATGATAGAAAATGGTGTAGATACATTTATTGAAATAGGACCAAATAAAACATTAGCAGGCTTTATAAAAAAGATAAGTAAAGAAGCAAAGGTTTATAATATAGAAAAATTTGAAGATATAGATAGTGTAGTAGAACAATTAAGCAAATAACGAAAGGGTATTTAATTATGTTTAAAGGACAGATAGTATTAGTAACAGGATCAGGACAGGGAATCGGAAAAGAAATAGCATTGAGATTTGCAGAGCAAGGCGCAACATTGGTTATCAATTATGTAGGACCTGCTGATGGAGCCAATGAAGTGGTAGAAACAATAAAGGCAAATGGTGGAGAAGCATATGCATATGAATGTAATGTTGCAAACTTAGCAGAAGTAGAAAAAATGATGGCTGATATAATAGAAAAGTATGGAAGACTTGATATTCTTGTAAACAATGCGGGAATTACAAAGGATAATCTTTTACTAAAAATGTCAGAAGCAGATTTTGATGCAGTAATAGCTGTTAATTTAAAGGGAACATTTAATACTACAAAAGCAACTACAAAGCAGATGATGAAACAAAGATATGGAAGAATTATCAATATAGCAAGTATTGTAGGTGTTATAGGAAATGCCGGTCAAGCAAATTATTGTGCATCAAAAGCAGGCATTATTGGACTTACAAAGTCAGTGGCAAGAGAGCTTGCATCAAGAAATGTTACAGTAAATGCAGTAGCACCGGGATTCATTGATACAGATATGACAAAGTGTTTACCTGATAATGTGAAAGAAGAATTATTATCACAAATACCAATGAGAAAACTTGGTAGTGTAGCAGATATAGCAAATGCAGTAGAGTTTCTTGCAAAAGAAGAATCAGGATATATAACAGGTCAGGTAATAAATATAAACGGCGGAATGGCAATGCAATAAAACTAGGAGGAAAGACTTTATTATGAGTAAGAGAGTAGTAGTAACAGGAATGGGAGCAGTTACACCAATTGGAATAGGTGTGGATAATTTCTGGAATGGAATAAAGGAAAATAAAGTAGGAATAAAACTTATCGACAGATTTGATACAACAGAATATAAGGCAAAAGTAGCAGGACAAATAGATGACTTTGAGCCAAAAGAATTTATGGATATTAAGTCAGCTAAAAGAATGGAAAGATTTTGCCAGTTTGCAGTAGCTGCATCAGTAGAAGCTATGAAAGATTCTGGGATTGATATGGAAAAAGAAGATCCATTCAGAGTAGGTGTTTCGGTTGGTTCAGGCATCGGAAGCTTACAGTCAGTAGAAGATAATCATAAAAAACTTTTAGAAAAAGGACCAAGTAGAAT
>JAVBUL010000270.1:0-8976 GCA_031555415.1 Lachnospiraceae bacterium
GTCCGGGTCGGAGCCTCTCATACTTTTAATAAATGCAGATATTGTATCATAATGATTATCTCCATCCTTATCATATCTTACTGCTCTTTTTTGTATACACTGTTCGGCAACTTCCAAAGTTATGTGTATTTTTTCATCATCACTTCTGTCTGTTGTCAAAATTCCAAGTTCTATCGCGTTTAATGCCATCCTTGCATCACCATTTGAAATATCTGCAAGAAATGAAAGTGCCTCATCGTCTATAACTGCACCATATGATCCCATTCCCTTTTCTTCATCATATACAGCTCTGCTAAGCAATATTTTTATATCTTCTCTTTCCAACGAATTAAGCTGAAATACTATAGACCTTGAAATAAGAGCACTATTCACTTCAAAATATGGATTTTCTGTAGTTGCTCCAATCAATATAATCGTTCCATCTTCGACAAATGGTAGCAAGTAATCCTGCTGACTTTTATTAAACCTATGAATTTCATCAACAAATAGTATAGTCTTTTTTCCGTACATACCAAGATTTGACTTCGCTGCATTAACCACTTCTTCCATGTCCTTTTTATTTGCAACTGTAGCGTTTAACTGTCTAAAATCTGCACTCGTGGTGTTTGCAATAACCTTTGCTAAGGTCGTCTTTCCTGTTCCCGGTGGACCATAGAATATAATAGAGCTTAATTTATCCGCCTTAATTGCTCTATATAGCAACTTATCTTTCCCAATGATATGCTGCTGACCCACTACCTCTTCTAAAGTAGTTGGACGTAGTCTGGATGCCAGTGGACTTTCCTTCTTTGCTGTCGTACTTCTCATATAATCAAATAAATCCATAAAATCTATAGTTTGCCTCCTTTGCTACATTTTGTCCAATGTAAATATTTTAGCATAATTTGTCTAAATAGACTAGTCGAAAACTACACTTTTATTATAGTTTATTTTTTAACACACTGACTTTGTTAAGAAATTATGAACTTTTTGACAGTTTACTTGTTTAAAGTCTTAATATATGTTATTATAGAGATTATATTGACGCAGAAAGGAGTTTTTAATATGTCAAATATTTATTCAGAAATTACACCAGAAATAATTGAACTCGCTAATATCTGTCAATCACACACTATAAATCCTGAACTTTATGGAAAGTACGAAGTAAAAAGAGGACTACGTGATGTGAATGGACGTGGTGTCTTAACAGGTCTTACAGAAATTGGAGAAATCAAATCTTATATTATTGATAATAGTGAATATGTTCCTTGTGAAGGACAGTTATTCTATCGCGGATATGATATTGAAGATATTGTGAAAGGGTTCCTTGACGAAGATCGTTTTGGCTTTGAAGAAGTTACATATCTTCTTTTATTTGGAAAATTACCTACCAAAGAGGAGCTTACTAAGTTTTGTGGACTATTATCTTCGTACAGAACACTTCCTACTAGCTTTGTAAGAGATATTATAATGAAAGCACCTAGTAAAGATATGATGAATACATTAGCTAGAAGTGTACTTACTCTTTATTCATATGATGATAAAGCTGAAGATACTTCTATACCTAACGTACTTAGACAAAACCTTCAGCTTATATCACTATTTCCTTTACTCTCAGTATATGGATATCAAGCATATAAGCACTATCACGATGGTGAAAGTTTCTTCATACATACACCTAGCCCTGAGTTATCTACAGCAGAAAACATATTACATATTTTAAGACCAGACCAGAAATATTCTAACTTAGAAGCAAAGATACTCGATATAGCTTTGGTATTACATGCAGAGCATGGCGGTGGAAATAACTCAACCTTTACAAACCATGTTGTTACATCATCAGGAACAGATACATACTCAGCTGTAGCAGCTTCACTTGGTTCACTAAAAGGACCAAAGCATGGTGGCGCAAATATTAAGGTTGTACAGATGTTTGAGGATATGAAGAAGAATGTAAAGAACTGGGATGACGATGAGGAAATTCAAAATTATTTAAAAGCACTTTTAAATAAAGAAGCTTTTGATAAAGCTGGCTTAATATATGGTATGGGTCATGCTGTTTACTCTTTATCTGATCCTCGTGCTAAGGTTTTAAAGAGCTTCGTTGAAAGCCTTTCTAACGAAAAAAATAAAGATGACGAATTCCGTCTTTATTCAGCAGTTGAGCGTCTTGCTCCTGAAGTTATCGCGAAAGAACGTCACATTTATAAAGGTGTGAGTGCGAACGTAGATTTCTATAGTGGATTTGTTTACAATATGCTTGAACTTCCACCAGAACTTTTCACTCCTATATTTGCGATGTCTCGTATATCAGGCTGGAGTGCACATAGAATTGAAGAACTTATAAATGCAGGAAAGATTATTCGTCCAGCATATAAATCAGTAGTAAAACATCAAGATTATAAGCCAATGAGTGAACGTAACTAATAATAAAAACTCGATGCAATTGCATCGAGTTTTTATTATTATACTATTATTAATTATCAAAATTCTCTTCTTCATCCTCATCAACTGTAAAAGTGGATATCAATCCGTGCATATCATCTGCCATGTTATGAACACTTTGACTATTTGCTTTTATTTCTCCCATGCTATTTGCAATCATATCTGCTGTAGCTGATAGTTCTTCTGTCGTAGCTGCATTTTCTTCCGATATAGCTGATAAATTCTCTACTAAACCTGACATAGAACTAAAGTTTTCCTCTAAACTACTATTAATTTGTTTAAACGACTCAATCTCTTCTTCTACAATCTTAATGGTTTCTACTATTTCAACGTATTTAACTTTTGTATTATTAACGCTTTCGAACTGTACATCTACGCCTTCTCTAACTATAACACTTTGCTTATCTGCATAATCTGCGTTTTCTTTAAGGCCATTAAGCATTTCATCAATAACACCTACTGAATTTGCTGATTCCTCTGCAAGTTTTCGAATCTCTTCTGCTACTACTGCAAAGCCTCTTCCGCTTTCCCCAGCTCTTGCTGCCTCTATACTCGCATTCAATGCAAGTAGGTTTGTTTGGTCTGCTATTTCAGAAATCAACTGGCTAGCTTCACCTATTCTTTCAGTACTCTTACTGATTTTATCAATTATTTCAAATATCTGGTCGAATGATTTTTTATTCTGTGCAGTAAGTTTTAATAATGCATCAAGTATCTGCATACCTTCTGATGTTGCACTCTGAATCTGACTGCTAGCCTCATCCATCGCTACCGTTCCCTCAACACTCTTATTAACGGTTTCACTCATAACATTCATTTCGCTCATGATTTTTTCTGTTTCTTCCGCTTGATAGTTTGCAGAAACAGCAATATCATTTACTGCTTGTCTTATGTTTTGTACTGATTCATTTGAATCTCTTGTAGCAAATGTCATAACTTCAGAAGCATCAAGTAATTTTACAGCTTCTTGACCTAGTAATGCTACCATTCCTTTTAATGATTCTAATACAAGATTAACTGACTGACCTAATAATCCTAACTCATCCTTGCTATCTAGTTTCACTGGCTCAATAGTTAAATCATGCTCCGATAATTTTTCCATTTTTTCAGTAATTTCAATGATATTCTTTCTTAAATATCTTTCAATCATCAATGCAAGTACTACTGCTACTGCTAATATTACACCTATTATTGCAACAGTGACAATTATTGTCATATTAATTTCACTTTGCAATATATCACTTTTATAGTAACTGTAAAGCTCTAAGTAATCTGTCATTGAATTTATATACTCTCTGGTTGATACAAATAATGACATTTGCTTATTATAATCACCAGTACCTTTTTCTAAATCATATGTATTTTCCCATATATCTAAATCTTTTATGAAAGCCTGTGAAATATCTTTAAAAGTTTGTGTTCCCTTTAAGAATCCGTTTGGATCTGCTTCGTCTGCTCCATATAACTCTGTAAATAAAAATTGCGTTGTATATTCACTATACATTTTTTCATCATTTTGCACAAGTTCCTTGGTTGCTATTACTCTGTCGTATACTTGCTGTAAATTATCTTTAAAATCTTTTAATTGTGATTTTTTTTCATTTTCTGTTAACTCAGTATTTTTAACATACTCTATTTCTGCTACCAATGCTTGATAAAAATCTCTGTCTGCATTCAGTAAAGCTCCCTGCGCCTGATATAGATAGTCATTAAAAATTTTTTCAGTTTCCTTAAAAATAGCTATCTGCCTATAACTAAAATAAATAACACTAACAACTAGGGTTATAATCAATGGCGCTATCATTAGCATAAGTTTTGTAAATACTTTAGTATTCTTTACCATAATTTTCCTCTTTTCACGTATTCTTTTTTCTGTTTTTATTATACTACAAGAACGTTTTTTTTTCTATCACTATTTTAACTTTTTATTTCAATTTTAATAATAAATATTTTAGAGTTATTTTAGTACAATAATTCATCTATTCTGACAAAAGTATAGCCTTGTTTTGTAAGTTCATCAATTATTATAAAGGCTGCCTTAACTGATGTATCAAATATATCATGTAATATTATTATATCTCCATCTTTTACTTTTTTAATAACATAATTTGCAACAGTATTCTCATTTAGTACACTCCAATCTCTAGGATCTAAGCTCCACAAAATTTCAAACATTTCTGATGATTCTTTTAATTTACTTGTATACTCTCCGAATGGAGGTCTAATATAATCCGGATAATCTCCTATAATACTAAAAATATTTTCACTTGCTAAACTTATATCACAAATTGCACTCTCATATGAAACCTTTGTCAATCTACAGTGAGTATTTGTATGATTTCCTATCAAATGTCCTTCATCATACATTCTTTTAACAATTTCTGGATTTGCATAAGCTTTAGCTCCAATCAAAAAAAATGTAGCCTTTACATTTCGTTCCTTTAATCCATCTAATAGCTTTGTTGTATTAATACTGTCTGGCCCATCGTCAAAAGTTAATGCCACTTTTTTTATATCTCTATACGGTGAATACTTATCAAGGTCAATTTCTTCATCAGAATTTGAAACTTCTATGTCAGACCCATTTGTGACCATAACACCCTGATTACCTATAACAAAATATAAAAATGTAAGTATCAAAGTATATAAAACTATACGATATCTTTTCACTGCTAATCCTTTTTTAATTATTCATTTATACATTTTATTATGTATTTTTATATTAATACCTTATAATTTTGAAAAAGTCTCGCCTTATGATGATTGGCGAGACTTACAATATTCATTCTAACTATATACTAGTTCATTGAGCTTGAAAATAAGCTCTTTACATGTTGTATTTCTTCCTGAGTAGCCTGTGCAGCTGGTATATAATAGCTTCTTTCTCTGGCAATCTGGAAAATCTCTTCTTGTGACATTTCACATGAATTTCTAAATTGCTTTAAAGTTTGCTTTAAAGACTCATTCTCTGTCTGTGGTATCATTTCGCCAAATCTAACCAATTCTCCATTGATTGATGCAAGTGTATCGTTTACCATTACTTTTTCGTCTAACATTACAAATTCCTCGCTTTCTTTTATTTACTGTAGGAATGACATAAGCTTCTGCTTATTTTCCATTGCATTTTGAGCACCTTTTGCAAAGAAACTCTTTACCTGTGGATCTGTTGATGAATCTGCATACTCCTGAAGTTTGCAATGTGTTGTGTCATATCCGCCTATTAGATGACGAAGATTTTGTAAATCGAGTTCTGAAATATTTGCCATTATAATACCCTTTCATTTCGCAAGTGCACTTGCGAAACTGCCCAAAAAAATGTGAAAGAACTGCTATCTGGGCTTCCTTTCTTTATTTTATTGTTCTTTCACAATAGTACCTCCTTGTATTTTCATAGGTATTATTGCCAAGCAAATATTTAATTATACAATTAAGCGAAATTTTTTCTATATTATAACGAATTAAACGAGCCAAGTAGTGTTATATCAATCAATAATTGTTATAGATTCCATATTGAATACACCGGTAATTTTAACATACTAGCAGCATTCATATCTATTGTATTAAGTGTTATTACTATAGACATCGGTGGAATATATCTTGAATTGTATACTTTCAAACTTTGTGATTTTGTATTCTCTGTTAAGTTTATATTTATTGGAATTATCACTCCTGAATCCTCGAAAACAAATTCAATCTTCGCTGTTGCTTCTGATATCCAATAATAAACATTCTCAATATTATAATTGCAACATAGTTCATTAAAGACATACTGTTCTATTATAGCTCCATTTTGAATATCAAACGGATTTTTCATCTTTGAAACTTCATTATAATCTAGTCCATATACATAAGACAGTATACCAATATCATTCATAAATACTTGAAATGATTTTTTATCACAATTTTTTTCTAAGCCTGCTTCGATTTTTGTAACTCTGTAATGACATAATACCAGTTTCTTATTAATCAGCCATTCAAGGGCTTCACTATACTCCCTCGCTCTTGCTGTAATTTTAACTTCACTATACATAAACTTTTTATTATCATTTGCTAACTGCTTACCAATGCTATTCCATACTTGCATAACCTTATCTTTTAAGGATTTTGAATGTATAGATTCTATTTCTTCAATATATGATTTTACAAGCTCATCTCTTGCTTCTAATGCATTTTGCATTGCTGTTTCTTCTTTTGATTCGATATATGCTTTTACTACATATGGCATTCCACCAATCACAATATACCTTCTCATATACTCAAAAAGTAACTCCTTGTCCAATATACTAAGAGGCTCTTTAGCTGCCTCCTTTACCTTATCACAAAGTGACGCTTGTTTATTACATATAAGAAATTCACTAAAACTAAGATGATATAAGTTTAGTATATCAATATCACTATATTTTTCAGTAATGCCATTTTCTAGATTATATGTTGTAATAATAATATGATAATCACTCATATTTTCACTAAAAAACTTAAGCACATCTATGCTGTTATCTATACTATCTATGTTTTCAAGAACAATCAATGTATTTCCGGCAATTATATTATTACCACTTGACATTTCCATCCTGCTCTTTATTCTTTCTGTTTCCAATTCTTCCTTAAATATAATCTGAGCATATTCCCATTTTTTCAAATCAAAATATGCGACATTATCAAAAAAACCTTCTCCAAAATCCTTTATTGTCCACGTTTTTCCAACACCTTTTCCTCCTGCCAATAAAAGAATTTTTCGATCTGCTTTTTCTCTCCAGTTTGCTAATTTTTCGATTATATCTCTATACATATTGGTATCACCTCTCTATTATTTAAACGAACTTATTTAAGTCCTCGTTATATTCATAATCAATTGTTGCTAACTTTGATATAATATCCTTTTCACTCACATTAAGTGTTTTACATAAATCACTTAAAGAATTATAGTAATCTCTTAATTGGGTATTAATAAAACTAAGCAACATCACAGGATCATTTGGCATATTTGTATTTACATTCACTTTTTTAGTACCTTTTCCCTTATATATCTAAATGTATAATCTTCACCTTTAACCGCTAACATCTTCAATAATTTTTGCAATAATTTGTTAGTCTCCGGATGTATCATATAATAGTCTTTGCCCTTAAAATAATAATTCAGAGAATCTGCATCTGTATAGTTTTCCTTATTATAAATTTTACTGGCAGCAACTCTATCGCAAAACATTTCTACTACATATTCAACCGGCATTTTCATTCCTGTCAGTCCATCTTCTTTTTTTGCTTTATAATCTATCCAATATTCATAATGGTGCTTGTTTCTTCCCTTATGATGAAGCCATGATGAGGATAAACCCTTATCTTCCTTTTCAGCATCATTAGGACTTCTATCACCTTGAAAATATTTTACGCTCGTTAGAAATTCTGTTGGCGTATACTTTGATAAATCATGTAATAAGCCTTGTTTATATAAACCCACTTTAAAACAATGCTTCATTACTAATATTTTATGTGCATTTATCGTTTTTAAATGTCCAAAAAAATTATCTTTATATTTCATTTTACACCTCTATATTATACTAATCCTTATTATTTTACAATGAGATTTATTCTTTTTGTTTAACATATCCATCTTTATCTATCTCAATATTAATAGATATATCTTCCAAAAATTTATATGCTTTTGTTAATGTATCGCCTGTTTTTTCATTTGTATAAAACATACTGCTTTGACATGGTAGAACTTGTGTATTACAAGAATTATCTTCATTTATTTCCACGTTAACCAGCATAGTATCTGTATAATAACCCCCAAATAAGAAATTACCCATATTATAATATATTGGTTTTCCTTTATAATACTCTATTCCCTGCAATACATGTGCGTGACTAGCAATTACTAAATCCGCCCCTGCATCTATATAGCCATGTGCAATAAGCTTCTGATAATCTTCCAGTGAATGGGATTTTTCTGTTCCAAAATGAGGACTTACTACTACAAAATCACATTTTTCTTCTTCCTTTAATCTCGTTATCTCTTCTAATATCATTTTATATCTATCAGTTGTCTCATAGGTAGTCATTACGCCTATTCTTTCGTTTGTTGCATACCATTCAACAATAGGCACTACTCTACTGGCAGCTAAAACGGCGATTTTTTTTCCATTAACTTCTTTTATAACTGCTGATTTTGCTTCATTTAAATTCTTTCCCGCGCCAACGTAATCTATCCCAAGACTTTTTAAAGTATTCATTGTTTGAAGAAGTCCATCTGCTCCATAATCCATAATATGATTATTTGCTATATTAGCTATATCAACAGACATTTCTTTTAAGATATGCTCACGGTTAGTTGGTGATTTAAAAGTATATATTTGATAATCTACTTTATTTTCATCCCCTAAATCTGTACACACATATTCGTGATCTATTATTGATAAAGAGGCTGTTTTAAACGCATCATATACTTTATCTGATAAAATTCCACTAATACCAGATTTTGTATAATTATTATATAATATATCTGATATACAAATATCACCTGTAAACATTAACTTTACAGTTTCATATTCT
>JAVBUL010000236.1:0-9968 GCA_031555415.1 Lachnospiraceae bacterium
TATTAATATTGTATTTGTTACCGGTTATACAGAGCATGCTATTGATGCTTTTAAGGTTAATGCAAGTGATTATCTTCTAAAGCCTGTTACAGCGAAAGACATTTTAAAAGCACTTGAACATTTAAGAAATCCTCTTACACTAAAAGAAGATGTAAGAATATGGATGAGAACATTTGGTAATTTTGAAATGTTTGTAGATGGAAAACCAGTTTTGTTTAGTAGTGCAAAAGCTAAAGAATTATTGGCATACCTAGTAGACAGACAAGGTTCTACTGTAACCAAGAAGGAAATGGCGGGCATCTTGTGGGAGGAAGCAGAATATACCAGAAATAAGCAGTTTGAACTTCAGGCTATCATTACAAAAATGATAAAGACACTCACAGAGGTAAATGCTGAACACATAATTATAAGGGCTCACAGTAAGCTGGCAGTTGACACATCTAAGTTTGAATGCGATTATTATAGGTTTTTGGATTGGGATGTACAGGCAGTTAATGCCTATAAAGATGAGTATATGACTAATTATAGTTGGGCAGAATTTACAGCAGGTTTTCTCACCAAACGAGTAAATTCAAAAAAAGATAGTGAAATTTTTTAATATGTACAAGATTTTAAAATTATGTTAGAATATTTATTATTGTTAGTTATTGAGTTATAGATATAGAAAGGAAGAAATTTTATGGCTAAGATAGGTTTTATAGGAGTGGGAAATATGGGTTATGCTATGCTAAAAGGACTTGTAAATATATTTCCTAAAGAAGATATAATAATAACAGATGCAGATGCTCAAAAGATGGTTAGTATTGCAAAAGAGTTAGATATTCAATATGTAGAGAGCAATGCAGAATTAGCAAATGCTGCGAAATATATTATTATGGCAGTTAAGCCACAGTATTATAATACAGTTATTAAGAATATACAAAATGTAATTAAAAGAGAAAATGTAATGATTTCAATAGCTCCGGGAATTAGTATTAAGGATTTACAGGATGGTTTGGGTTTTGACTCAAGAATTGTAAGAGCAATGCCAAACACACCGGCATTACTAGGAGAGGGCATGACTGGCATATCATATGATGCAAAGTTATTTACATTTGAAGAAAAGGATGTAATTGAAAAAATATTTAAGTCATTTGGTAAAGTAAAGATAGTAGAGGAAAGACTTATGAGTGCTGTTGTATGTGCATCAGGAAGCTCACCTGCATATGTTTATATGTTTATCGAAGCACTTGCAGACGGTGCGGTTATGAAAGGACTTCCAAGAGATGTTGCTTATGAAATGGTAGCACAAACTGTTATGGGTGCCGCAAAAATGGTGCTTGAGACAAAACAACATCCGGGTCAGCTAAAGGATGCAGTATGTTCACCGGGAGGAACAACGATGGCAGCTGTGGCTGCACTTGAGGCAAATGGATTTAGAAATTGCCTTATAAAAGCAACAGAGGCTTGTTATGATAAGGCAGAAGGAATTAAAAAATAAATCGGAAAGACATGAGTATAGAAATGGAACCATTAAAGAGATTAAACAGAGAATTAGTACATCAAGGAGCAGTCATTAATTTATACTGTGATACCATACAATTACCAGATGGAAAAACTCAAAGATATGATTTTATTGAGCATAAGGGAGCAGCGGCAGTGCTTCCTGTTAAGGATAATGGAAAGATATTGATGGTAAAGCAATATAGAAATGCTTTAGACAGGTTTACCATTGAATTGCCTGCGGGTGCTAGAAATACAAGCACAGAGCCTACTATTGAATGTGCAAAAAGGGAACTTGAAGAAGAAACTGGCTATAAATCAGATAATTTGGAGCTTCTTATAAGCTTGAAAACAACTATTGCATTTTGCAATGAGATGATTGATGTTTATGTTGCACGTGATTTAGTTAAGACAGAACAAAACCTTGATGAAGGTGAGTACGTTGATATATTAGAATTTGATATAGAAGAACTTGTTGAGATGGTTTATAACTATACAATTCAAGACTCCAAGACAGTTTCGGCAATAATGGCGTATTATGCTAAAGTAAAATAGAGTTCTAATTTTTATTTCCTAATCATATATTGTTTCAAAAGCTAGCGTTTAAAAAGTAGAAAGTAGGGACAAGTATATGATTAAAGGATTTAGAGCAATCGGCGGCAGAAAAAGAACTAGGCTTAGAACAGTTGACCTTAGCAATATTAAGGGATTATACGAGCGTTATAGGATGATTATATGGTTTTTTCTAGGAATTATATTAGCTTCATTCGTAATAAATCTTTTTTGTACCGGCTTTTATGATAGATTAGGAATATATAGTGAGTATTTTACTAATAGAGTTAAGGATATTCAAATAGATAACAAAAGTTTATTCGGATATTGTATTTGGCAAAAGGTGAAGGAAATATTGCTTATATTATTGATATCACTTACATCCTTTGGAAGGATATTTCAAAATTTATATTGTGCATACAAGGGAGCTATTATTGCATTTTTAATATGTGCTTCTGTATTAAAATATGGCATTGGTGGAGTTCTTATTTATTTAATTAGTATATTCCCACATTATATAACATATGTAATGCTAATAGTACTTGTCTTATATATTAGTGTTGGAATAAATGAAAATATGAAAGCTTTTAGAAAAAATAGGTATATGGGTGTGAAATTGTTTGAAGGTATTAAACAGGCGATTTCAAGCAATAGTGGAAGAAGTACATATAAGTCGAAATCAATCGGTAAAATGTGGATTATGTTGCCTATAATAATTATACTTATATTAATAACCTCCTATCTGGAAGCTTATGTAAACACAGGGATAATGACAAATATTCTATAAAAAAGCTTGATTTATGTAAACTGTTTTGCTATAATTAAAAATCTACGTTACAAATACTATCAGAGAGGACAAAAGTGCTTTTGCATGGAGGAACAATAATGGAGAAAAAGGTTGATGAGTTCGTGGAATATGTCAGCAAAGTAAAAAAAGGATCAAAGAATACTGTTGATTCGTACAGAAGAGATTTAAAGAAGATGGTTGTTTTTTTTAGAAAACAATTAATTGAGTCTATAGAAAAGGTTAATGAAACAAATATAAATTCATATATGTTGAGCTTGGAAAAAGAGGGAAAATCAGCAGCTACGATTACTAGAAATGTTTCATCTATGAAGATGTTTTTTCATTATATGCTTGTAAAAGGATATGTAAAAAGTGAACCAACAGAAATGATAACACCGCCTAAAGTTGAGAAAAAAAATGTAGGCGTTAATTCAATAAATAGTATAGAAAGATTGCTTAATCAGCCAAAAGGTAAAACACCAAAGGAGCTTAGGGATAAAGCAATGCTTGAACTTTTATATGCAACAGGTATGAGAGTAAGTGAAATAGTGGATGTTGAATTAAGCGATGTAAATTTAACCATGGAATATGTCATTTGCAAAAACGGTAAAAAAGAGCGAATTATACCATTTGGAAAAAAAGCAAAGCAAGCATTAAGCAGATATTTAAAGAGTGGAAGAATAGAACTTTTAAAGGAAATGGAAAGTGATTTTTTATTTGTTAACTGTCATGGTGGCAAGCTTAGCAGACAAGGATTTTGGAAAATTCTTAAAGAGTATGCAGAAGAAGCCGGCATAGAAGAAGAAATCACACCACATACACTAAGACATTCTTTCGGAGCACATCTTGTTGCAAACGGAGCCGATTTAAAGGCTGTAAAAGAAATGATGGGCCATGTCGATTTAGCATCAACCCAAGTTTACCTAAATGTAGAATCAAGCAGTATAAGAGATGTATATTCAAAAACCCATCCCAGAATATAGAAAAAATTCGGCTTTGGCCGAATTTTTTCTATATTCTAAACAAGTTCTGCAATATCATATAGTAGTTTTTCTGAATCAGTCCAGCCAAGGCAAGGATCTGTAATAGATTTACCATATACTCCATCACCGATTTTTTGAGTACCTTCTTCAATATAGCTTTCAATCATAAGTCCTTTAACAAGTTTCTTAGCATCATTTGAGTAATTACGACTATGTAATACATCTTTACAAATACGAATTTGTTCTTTGAACTGCTTATTTGAATTTGAATGATTTGCATCAATAATAACAGCAGGATTTACTAAATCTCTTTCATTGTATAATTCATTTAAAAGCATGATATCTTCATAATGATAATTAGGTATACATTGGTTATGTTTATTTGATGAACCTCTTAAAATAGCGTGAGTTAAAGGGTTTCCTGTTGACTCAACTTCCCATCCTCTTGAAAGGAATGTATGTCCCATTTGAGAAGCAACTATAGAATTCATCATAACTGATAATGTTCCACTTGTAGGGTTTTTCATTCCACAAGGAACATCCATACCACTTGCAACTAATCTATGTTGTTGGTCTTCAACAGAACGTGCACCTACAGCTACATATGAAAGTAAATCTGCAAGATATGAATAGTTATCAGGGTAAAGCATTTCGTCAGCAGCTGTAAGACCAGTAGTTTCAATAGCCTTAATGTGCATTTGACGTATAGCAATAAGTCCGGCTAACATATCCGGATTTTTTTCTGGGTCTGGTTGATGAAGCATGCCTTTATAGCCTTCACCTGTAGTACGTGGCTTATTTGTGTATATTCTTGGAATAATAATTACCTTTTCCTTTATGTCTTCTTGAACCTTTGCAAGTTTTGAAACATAGTCAAGAAGAGCTTCTTCATTATCAGCAGAACAAGGTCCGATAATAGCTAAGAATTTATCTGATTTACCAGAAAAAACATCTGCTATTTCAGCGTCTCTTGTAGCCTTTATTTTGATAAGATTTTCTGGAATAGGGTATTGTTCACGTATTTCAGAAGGACTAGGTAATTTTTTTAAAAATGTAAAACTCATGTTGTATCCTCTCTTTTCTAACTTCTATTTGTAAAGTATATATTATTGTCAATATAATTTTACTTAAGTAATTTTATAATAGCTTACAAAAAGCACGAGTATAAGTATAATATACTTTCTAAAAAATAACAATAAAAAAACTTAACAAATATGATTTAAAATATAATTGAAATATGGTAACATATAAATAATAGTAGTTGTGTGGAATTATGAAAAAGAAAGGGGTTTATTTTTATGGATATAAATAGAGTGATTTGGGTTATTTTAGATAGTGTTGGAATTGGTGAAATGCCGGATAGTAAGGATTTTGGTGATGAAGGTGTTAATACTATTTGTCATGTAGATGAGTATGTTAGTGGTCTAAATATTCCTAATATGAAAAAACTCGGGTTAGGTAATATTGATGGTGTTACACAATTTGGTCTTACAGAAAATCTAATAGGTGCATATGCAAAATGTGCAGAAATATCAAATGGAAAAGATACAACTATAGGACACTGGGAGATGGTAGGAATACACAGTAAAGAGCCATTTCCAACGTATCCAAATGGTTTTCCTAAAGAAATAATCAACAAATTTATAGAAAAAGCAAATGTACCAGGTATTTTAGGTAATTGTACCGCCTCAGGTACAGAAATAATTAAAGAATATGGTAAGGAGCATAAAGCTACAAAGAAGCCTATTGTATATACTTCAGCAGATAGTGTTTTTCAGATAGCATGCGATGAAGATGTTTATTCAATAGAACAGTTGTATGATATGTGTAGGATAGCAAGGGATATTTTAGTAGATGAACATGCTGTTGCAAGAGTTATAGCAAGACCTTTTGTGGAAACGGATAGTGTCTATGAACGCACTTCAAATCGAAGGGATTTTTCAATTAAACCGGATGAAAATAATTTATTGGTGAAGCTATGCAAATCAAACTTTGAAGTGGTGGGCATCGGTAAAATCGAAGATATTTTTGCAAATGTAGGAATTACAAAAGCAATTCATACAAAAGACAATCTTGAAGGAATGAAAGTTACTCTTGAATGTATGAGTAATGTAGAAAAAGGTCTTATTTTTACGAACTTAGTTGAGTTTGATTCTAAATGGGGACATAGAAATGATGCTTTAGGTTATGCAAAGGGATTAGAAGAATTTGATGAGTTTTTTTTACCACAAGTATTTAAGGTTATGAAGGATGATGATTTACTGATTATAGGAGCTGACCACGGATGCGACCCTACTACGAAGGGAACGGATCATACAAGAGAATATACACCATTACTAATATATGGAAACAATATTAAGGCAAATGTTAATCTAGGTATTAGAGAAACCTTTGCAGATGTGGGGCAGACTATAGCAGAGATATTTGAAGTGGAACAATTGCCGATAGGAAAATCTTTTTTGAAAGAAATAATGAAAGGGCGTATAAAAAATGAGGATGTATGATATTATTGAGAAAAAAAAGAATGGATATAGTCTTAGTAAGGCAGAAATAGACCATGTTATAGATGGTTATACCAGTGGAAATATACCGGATTATCAAATGTCAGCACTCCTTATGGCTATATGCTTTATAGGTATGTCAAATGAAGAAATATATAATCTTACTATTGCAATGAGGGACAGTGGAGAGATACTTGATTTAAGTAAAGTAGAAGGAATTAAAGTGGATAAACACAGTACAGGCGGTGTTGGAGATAAGGCTTCATTAGTTCTTGGACCAATGGTTGCTGCTTGTGGTGTGCCGGTTGCTAAAATGTCAGGAAGAGGACTTGGACATACAGGCGGTACAATTGATAAATTAGAGAGCTTTACCGGATTTGACATAACACCAAGCGGCGATGATTTTATTGAAAGGGTAAATAAACATAAAATTTCATGGGCAGGTCAAACAGCAAACCTTGCACCCGCTGATAAAAAGATATATGCTCTTAGAGATGTGACTGCAACAGTAGATAGTCTTCCACTTATTGCTTCAAGCATTATGAGCAAGAAATTAGCATCAGGAGCCGATGCAATAGTACTTGATGTTACTTGTGGCAATGGTGCATTTATGAAGAGTGAGGAAGATGCGGTGGAATTAGCCAATATAATGATAGATATAGGAAAACGTGCTGGTAAGAAGATGTCGGCAGTTATTACGAATATGGATGAGCCACTTGGAAACACTGTAGGAAATTCAATTGAGGTGATAGAAGCGATACAAACGCTTAAGGGGGAAGGCCCTAAAGATGTTTTAGATGTATCATTAGCGCTTGGAAGTCATATGCTTGTATTAGGTGGGAAATGTAGGGATTTAGAAACAGCCAGAAATATGTTGTTAATGACAATAAAAGATAAAAGTGCTCTTGATAAAATGGCTGAATGGGTAAAAAGTCAGGGCGGAAACGATAAAATGGTATATGACACATCTTTATTTGAGCTAGGAAAGTATGAAGTCGATGTTATATATAATGGAGAGGCAGGCTTTTATGTAAATGAAATAAATACCACGCAAATAGGTCTTGCTGCTATGGTTTTAGGGGGAGGACGATTGAAAAAAGATGATGTAATAGATTTATCAGTTGGAGTTAAAATTGTGTCAAAAATTGGAAAAAAACTAAAAAATAAAGAAATTATTTCGAAAATATATGCAAATAATGAAAAAACAGCTTGTGAAGCGAAAAAAATAATTAAAAATGCCTATAGTTATTCTGAAAAATGCCCTAAAATAAAGGGTTCTGTTATAAGTGAAATTTAATAAATCAAGTGTCAAAAGTACTATCTTTTTTTAAAGAATTGTGATAAAATTATAACAAATTAAAATTACGGAGGAGAAGTTTACATGAGTATGATAAAGCTCGAGGCAGAAAAGTGTGTGGGATGTAATTCCTGTATGCGTAACTGTCCAGTACAAGATGCAAATATAGCACGTTACGATGAAAATGGTAAGATGGTAATATATATAGACGATGAGAAGTGTATTAAATGCGGAGAATGTATTAGTTCATGTTCTCATCAAGCTAGAAGTTATATTGATGATACACATACATTTTTAGAAGCATTAGAAAAAGGTGAAAAGGTTACCGTTATTGTACCACCAGCGGTAAAGATAGCATTTGATGGAAATTGGCGCCATGTTTTACAGTGGCTTAGAAACATGGGCGTAAAAGCAATTTATGATGTAAGCTACGGAGCAGACATATGTACATGGGCACACGTAAGACTTGTACAGAAAAATCCAAGTGCAAAAATCATTACACAGCCATGTGCGGCAATAGTTAATTACATACTAAAACATAAACAAGAATTAATTCCTATGTTATCACCTATTCATAGTCCGATGGCATGTACAGCGATTTATATGAGGAAATATCAAGGGATAACAGGTAAAATCGCAGCATTATCACCATGTATAGCTAAGAAGGATGAATTTATACAAACAGGATTAATTGATTATAATGTAACTATGGCAGAGCTTAAAAAATATTTTGTCGAAAAAAATATTAAGCTTCCAGAGATAAAGTTATATTCAGAATTTGAATTTGATGAGCAACAAGGCTTGGAGGGTTCAGTTTATTCAAGACCGGGTGGATTAAGAGATAATTTATTGATTCACGCTCCAAATCTTTCAGTTATTAACTCAGAAGGTGTAAATAAAGTATATAAAGAGTTTGATGATTATTTAGAAACAGATATATCATTTAGACCTAGAGTATTCGACGTATTAAACTGTGAATTTGGTTGTAACGGAGGACCAGCAGTAGGTCAGGATTATCGTTGTTTCCACATGAATCATATTATGAAAGATGTAGAAACCTATACAAGAAAAAGAAGAAAATCAGCTACAGATAAAAAGGGTGTTGACCAACAGTTTGCAATGTTTGACAAGAAGCTAAATAGTCAGGACTTTGTACGTGTATATGTAAAAGAAGACATTAGAAAATTAGAACCAAGTAAAAAAGAGATAGAAGACGGATTTAAGAGCCTTCAAAAAACAACAAGACAAGAGCAAAACTTTGATTGTCATGCTTGTGGATACAGCAGTTGCTATGAAATGGCAAAAGCTATAGCAAAGGGAATAAATATTCCTAATAACTGTAATCAATATGTAATGAATAAAGTAAAAGAAGAGAAGGCACAAATCGCAGTTATAAATGAAGAAGTATTCCATCTTACAGATGAGCTTAAAGATATATTCTCAGTACTTGCAGCAAACATAGACCAAGCAAAATCAAAAGCAAATCTCATTAAAGACTTAGGTAATGAAAGCTATGAAGATATGGGCCAGATTGCTAAGAGTATGGACGAGCTTACTGCACTAAACAAAAACATTACAAGTTCAGTATCAAACATCAATGAAAACATTGAAAAATACAAAGAAATGACAGATTCAGTAGAAGACATTGCTCAAAGAATAAACCTACTTTCACTTAATGCATCAATCGAAGCAGCCAGAGCAGGTGACGCAGGAAGAGGCTTCGCAGTAGTTGCATCAAACATCAGAGAACTATCCGACAGCTCAAGACAAGCCGTAGGCAGTGCAAAAGATAACGAAAAAGGTGTACATATATCAATTGATGAAATCAACAAAGTAGTAGATTTACTAACAAAGGACATCGAAGGATTACTAAAAACCGTTTCAGAATCACAAGAAAGTGTTCAAAAAACCCAAACAGGCGGAACAGAAATCGGTGAGTCTATGCTTTTAGTTGAAGAATTGTCAGAAAAAGTTATGATAATGATAGATCAAACCAGAGAAATCCTACTACAAAACCAACAATAGTACCCACTATAAAGCGAACAAAGTAGTGGTAAACCAATCAAAAATACCAGATTAGTTGTGCTATCGCAACGAATCTGGTATTTTTGCAAATGAACTTGTTCATTTTCTTGTCGCCGGGCGAAGAATTGTGAAGAATATAACGATATATCACTTGTATTATTTTCCCATAAATGTTATAATATTTAATAGCGTTTTACAGCAAAACTTATTTAGGAGGAAAATATTTTATGGCAAGAAAAATGAAAACCATGGACGGAAATACAGCAGCAGCTCATGTCTCATATGCGTATTCAGATGTTGCAGCAATCTATCCAATTACACCATCATCAGTTATGGCGGAA
>JAVBUL010000292.1:0-3194 GCA_031555415.1 Lachnospiraceae bacterium
TAACAGCAATAGTTATAATGATTACCGCTACATCCTGTAATAGTTCAGATGACAATCAGGAAGCTACCAAAAATATAACATATTCAGAGGATTATGGAAAGGTATCAGGAGTAGTTGATTTAGCAACAGAGATGCCAAACATAAGTATATCAAATATAAGATCATATATTGGTGAAGAAATCGATTATTCATCAGGGATTTCTATAGAAAATGTTGATGAAAGCAGAGATTTTCAAATGTGGGTAGATGCTTCTGAGGTTGATATATATGAAGTAGGAGATTATAAAGCTGTATATAAGTTTGTTTATGGTGGAAATGAAATTAATAAAACAATACAAGTAAGTATTGTTCAAAAGGAAGACGAAAAATCAGGTGATTCTGTAGCTAATGGGGAAAACCAAAACGGAAATAGTAATGGAAATAATAACGGAAGTAGTAGTGGAAACAATACAAACAGTGAAAGTTCTACAAGTGGCGAAGCTAATGCGAATACCAAAAGCAATCAGACAAACGCTAATATTGGAGGAGATAACCCAAATAATAGTGCTTCAAACGCTACAACAGGGGGAACGAATCCGACAGTAAAACAACAACCAACTACATCTGTAAAACAAGGAGCAAAGCCAACGACTACGACAACTGAAAAAAGTACAACCAAAAGGCAAATGGTTACAGGTACAAACTCAGTAAGTATGGCACAAAAGGATCTTGGATATATGAAGATAGAGCTTTTAAATGGTGAATATATTCAAATAAAGTGCACAACCTCTAGATATATTGTATCAACAAGAACAGATACATCTGTCATAACAAGAAATGGTACGAGTTATCAAGTATCTAAGTTGATAATAACATATAACACAGGTGAAGAACGTGTACTTGAAACAAGCGAAGTAAAGAAATAAATTATAGGAGAAAGAACTATTTATAATATGGGTAAAGTAGAAATAAACGAGGTTGCGGATATAAAAGAAGTATCTGAAATGTTAATTGAGGGTGTAAAAAAAATCATTATTGGTAAGGATGAAACTATAAAATTACTTATTGCGGCAATACTTGCAAAAGGTCATATTTTGTTGGAAGATGTTCCAGGAAGTGGAAAGACAGTGCTTGCCAAAACTATTGCAAAGTGCATAAATGGTAAGTTTAAGAGAATACAGATGACTCCGGATTTACTGCCTGCTGATATGACGGGAATAAACTATTTTAATATTAAAGAGTCAAAGTTTGATTTTATAGAAGGTCCAGTGTTCACTAATATATTAATAGCAGATGAGATAAATAGAGCAACTCCAAAGACACAGGCTGGATTGCTAGAGTGTATGGAGGAGTATCAGGTTACAGTTGAGGGAAAAACATATAAGTTGGAAGAACCATTTGTGGTAATAGCTACAGAAAATCCAGTGGATACTCAAGGCGTTTTTCCATTGCCGGAAGCTCAGATAGATAGATTTATGATAAAATTATCCATGTCATATCCGGAGCATAACAGCATGGTCGAAGTACTAAAAAGGCATATGAATGGAACTTTAATATCAGAAGTTAAAGAGATTATAGATATTGAAGATATAAAGAAAATGCAAGAAATGATTTATAACGTATCAGTAAGTGATGCGATATTTGAGTATATTGTTTCAATAATAGAAGCCACAAGAAATCACGAAAAGGTTATCTTGGGCATGAGCCAAAGAGCGGGACTTTCATTAGTGGCGATGTCAAGAAGTATTGCGGCGATGCAAGGGCGTTCATATGTGTTGCCAGATGATGTAAAAACAGCAGCACCTTATGTTTGTGCACATAGATTGGTGCTGAAAAATAGTGAAAGAATAAAAAAAGATGCAGAGAAAGAAATAATAGAAGAGCTCTTGGATAATGTTATAGTCCCTACGGAGGAACTAATTTAATGTCAGAATATACAGAAAGCTTAACGAATATAGTGATAGTAATACTTTGCATAGCGTTGGCAATATGTATTTTAATTGTTTTACTTTTTTTTCTTACAATGTGGGGGAAACGCTTCTCAATGCGAAAATTGGAGTATAAGCGTTATTTTTCGTATGAAGGAGTGACAGAAGGCTCTGATATAGAGTTTATCGAAGAATTTTCTAACAACTCAATTTTCCCCATGTTTAATGTCGATGTGGAAACACATATAACATCAAAGATAAAATTTAAGGTCAAACAAAGCGACGATGACCAGATGTGTAAGTTCGTTAGTCGCTTTTTTGTTATGCCATATACAAAAATAAAAAGAGTGCATAAAGCAAAATGCCTTAAACGTGGGTGTTATAATTTAGAAAGTGCAAAAATTACATTTATGAAAATGGAAGTGTATCTAGATAGCCACGCAAGACTATTGGTTTATCCAAGGGAAATAGAAATAGAAGCTGAAAATCGACTAAATAATTGTTTGAATTATAGTGCAGTTTCTAAACGCCCACTTTTAATTGATGCGTTTTCATTTGCAGGAATCAAAGAATATAGTTATGGAGAATCTATTTCAAATATAAATCATAAAGCAACAGCAAAAACCAATAAATTAATGGTAAATAGCAAAGATTATATTTTAGGCAGAAAAATAAAAGTATATGTAAATTTTCAAATGGGAGATGTAAAATTAAGCATTAGTGAATTTGAAGAGTTGATGGAAAAGGCATTGTCCTATAGTTCATATATAGCAGGGGAAGCTGCAAAAAATGGCTGGCAGTTTGGATTCCTTGCAAATTGTAGGTTGGAAAATAAAGATAAATATGTAAGCTTTCCTATGAGTGTAGGAAATGAAAAATATATTGAACTTTTAAGAGAAATGTCAATGATAAGAATGCTATATGGATATTCTATAGCCAATATTATAGATATGGATATTGATGAAAGAATATCTGACACAGAGATATTTTTAATAACAACATATGTTGATGAAAGTATTGAGAAAAGAATAGATTTTCTAGAGAGAACAGGCAATGCAGTTACGGTTATTAATATATTGGAGGTGGCATTTGATGAAGCAATATATTAATAAAAGAAGAGTTATAGGCACTGTATTCATGGTGATATCTGGTGCATTGGCAATCATACTTCAATTTGGTGATTTAAATAAAACAAATGTAAAGTTTATTGAAATTATTACATTTATATTGGCAATGCTTACGTTATGGTATATTTTTATGCCAAAAGATGGTTTGAAAAAAATATCA